>JBEBIF010000324.1:0-4221 GCA_040080515.1 Chitinophagaceae bacterium
AATTGCTTTTTATCCTGCTGGGATTCATCATACCACATTCTTACAATACTAAATATGACCGGCAGAACAACGTTCCTGAAAAACCACAAGCAACTCCCGTCACCCGGCCAGTTACCGACAGCCTTGACATTAAGATCGGCCAGATGATCATCTTTGGTTTTTACGGGACGAAAATTGATAAGAATGAACCGGTTTATAAAGCCGTAAAAGAAGGTAAAGTAGGCAGCATCCTGATCTATGGCCGCAATATTACGACTCAACAAACCGCTTTTACACTTAAGACCCTCATTGACGGGTTTCAAAAAGCAGCTTCCATACCACTTTTTGTAAGTATTGACCAGGAAGGCGGATTAGTGAACCGGCTGCCACAATCATTGGGCTTTCCGTCGATGCCTTCTGCTTTTTTCCTGGGTACAAAAAATGACCCCGCAATCACCAAATATTATAGCGACAATATTGCCTTTACCCTTTCCCGCCTTGGCATCAACCTGAACTATGCACCGGTGCTGGACCTTCATAATCCCAACTGCCCGGTATTAGGGGCCAGGCAACGCTGTTTTTCTGATAACCCGCTCATGGTAACAGATCATGCGTCCATCGTTATCAGCTCACATGATTATTTCAAAGTGCATACTGTGCTCAAACATTTTCCGGGGCATGGAAATTCGACCACCGATTCACATCTCGGCGTAACAGATGTGACCGCCACCTGGAAATGGGAGGAATTAATGCCATATGCAGCACTTATCCGGGATAATAAGGCTGATGCGATCATGACGGCACATATTGTAAATGGAAGACTGGATAAATCAAAACGGCCGGCTACTTTGTCCAAGCCTGTCATCACCGGGCTGTTGCGTGACAGTCTCGGCTTCAAAGGGGTTATTTTTTCGGATGATATGCAAATGCAGGCCATTAGCAGCCAGTACGGGCTTACCGAATCCATCCAACTGGCCATTGATGCCGGGGTGGATGTGCTGATGTTCAGCAATAATATAAAAGGGGTGCCAGCCTATAGCCCTGCCAATGTACATCACATCATTAAACAACTGGTAATCAAAGGAAAAATCAGCCCGGAGCGGATAGATGCCTCCTTTCGCCGCATCATGGGCATGAAGGATAAATGGAGGCTTGCTGACCTGTAAATTTTTTATCGTAATAGCCGGATTCTGACCAGTTTCCCCTACCTTTGCCTCCCGAAATTAAACGGATAAAAAACAAACAGCATCATGGCTAATCACAGTGCAACAAAGAAAGATGCCCGCCAGGCAGCAAAGAGAACAATCAGAAATAAATACTACGGTAAAACCACCCGTAATGCCATTCGTGACCTGAAGGCACTGAAAGGAAAAGAGATGGGCGATAAATTCCCCGATGTAGCCAGCATGATCGACAAACTGGCCAAGCGCAATATCATCCACAAAAACAAAGCCGCTAACCTGAAAAGCAAACTGGCCAGGAAAGCAAACGCTGCGAAATAAGTTTTACAAGATACTTTATAAAAGGCCGTCCCGTTTTAAAACGGGACGGCCTTTTTAGGTAGTGGGTCAGTTTGAAATAAAATTGAACCACAGAGGAACATAGGAACACAATAGAAACACACATAGCTATCTGTACTCCCTATGTTTCTATCTTTCTATGTGGTTCAAAGGAATTTTAGGACGGTCAATTTTCAAACTGACCCACTACCCCTTTTTACTATTGACAACTGACTATCGACTTCTGACTTCCGACTCACATTGCGTCCACATCCGCCACGATCGTCACACTCCGGAAACTTTTATTTTGATGAAGAATAGCCACCTGTTCCAGCAGGTCTTTTTTGCATTGATGAATGATCTTACCATCACGGGGTAGTTTTAACAGCAATTCATTCAGGTATTGGTTTCGGATACGGCCTACAACCGGTTCTGCCGGACCCACAATGTATTTTTCGTATTTTGCTTTCATCGCTTCTGTATAGTGATGCGCCGCCCGTTCCACCACCTCTTTTATCTTATGCTTGAAAGTGATATG
This sequence comes from Chitinophagaceae bacterium, assembly GCA_040080515.1. Taxonomy (GTDB): domain Bacteria; phylum Bacteroidota; class Bacteroidia; order Chitinophagales; family Chitinophagaceae; genus JJ008. Next base: position 2,017 of record JBEBIF010000324.1, read on the forward strand.
GATGATACGGGAGAAGGGCGGGTAGAAAAACTCTTTGCGCTTTTTTAATTCTTCAGCAAACATGTTTTTATAATCATGCTGCTGCACAAACTGCAATACCGGGTGTGTGGGTTGAGAAGTTTGTACCATTACTTTTGCAGCTTCCACTTTACCCTCTGCTGTTTCAATTAGTGATGATTTTCTGCCTGCACGGCCACTTACCTGTTCCATCAGCTGGAAGGCCCGTTCATTCACCCGGAAATCAGCAAAGTGCAGTAAGCCATCGGCATCCAATATGCCAACGAGGTCCACATTATCAAAGTCGAGTCCCTTTACCACCATCTGTGTGCCCACCAATATGTCAATACGCTGCTGCTCAAATTGCTGGATCAGTACATCATGGGCATTCTTTCCTTTTACGGTGTCCATGTCCATCCTCGCCACTTTGGCAACGGGGAATGTTTCCTGCAATTGTTCTTCGATCTTTTCGGTGCCAAAGTTGCGCTGCACAAATTTATCGCTGCCGCAGGCCATACAGGTATGTACAGGTGGATAGGTGGTGCCGCAGTAATGGCACACCAATTTATTAGTGAGTTTATGAAAGGTCAGCGACACATCACAATACTTGCATTGCGGTATCCAGCCGCAGGTACTGCATACCTGGTATGGAGAGTAGCCCCGCCGGTTCTGAAACAATATTACCTGTTTGTTTCTTGCTATCACTTCATTTACCGCCTCTACTAATTGTGGTGAGAGCATCACTTTCGTCCGGTCTTTCTGCATGATCTTGCGGGTATCGATGATCTCGATGGGAGGCAATTGCATTTCCCCATAGCGTTGCATTAGTTCCACCAGGCCATACTTGCCTGTTGTGGCGTTATAATAACTCTCTATTGATGGAGTGCCGCTTCCAAGCAAGGTTTTAGCATTGAATAACGAAGCAAAATAGATGGCTGCATCTCTGCCATTGTACCGGGGTGCCGGTTCCTGTTGCTTAAAGGAGGTATCATGTTCTTCATCACAAATGATGAGACCTAAATTCTGGTAAGGCAGAAACACCGAAGATCTTGCTCCGAGTATGACCCGCAGTTCGCCGTTCTTTACTTTATTCCATATCTCCACCCGTTCATTCTGTGAGAATTTGGAATGATAGATACCGATATAGCCACCGAAATGTTTTTGCAACCGTCGGATCACCTGTGCTGTCAATGCGATCTCGGGCAGCATGTATAACACCTGTTTACCTTGCTTTATATGCTCTTCGATCAATTTGATATAGATATTCGTTTTACCGCTGGAGGTAACGCCGTATAATAAACAAACTGCTTTAGTATCTAATTCTTTCTGTACTTCTTCAAAAGCTTTTTGCTGTGCGGGGGTCAGTTCAAAATCTATCTGCACATTCTTTGGCAGGTACTTTATACGATCGATGATGCGCTTCTCTGTCCAGAGTATCTTCTTTTCCACCAGGCCTTTTAGTTGTGCATCAGTAGCGCCGGATTTTTTCAACAGGGAAGATTTCACCACTTCCCCTTCTGTCTTCATCAAATGGAGATAACTGAGCAGCAGTTCCATCTGCTTGGGTGCCTTTGTCCAGTTGTTCAGCAGGTCGGCGAGTTTATCTTCCTGGTCATACTCCGGGTTAAGCAGCACATAGGTTTCCTTTTTGGGTGCATAGGTTTGCTTTAATGCTTCCCATACAAAACAAACTTTCTTTTGTATCAGCCGGTTGATGACGGGATATACATGCGATGAATCGAGTACCTGTTGCACTTCAGTCAAACTCAGTTCTTTTTTGATCAGCAGGGCTTCTGCCACGATATATTCATCATGATCGAGTGCAGAAAATTCATCTCCGTATTCTTCATTGAACACCAGTATCGTTTCGCTGGATAATTTAAAATGTGCCGGTAAGGCTGCTGCCATCACTTCTCCTTCACTGCACATATAATAAGAGGCGATCCATTCCCATAGTTTCAGCTGTTCTTCATATACTACCGGTTCAATATCCAGCACATTCAATATATCTTTTGTTTCGAAGAACTCCGGTTTATCCTGGTGCAATGATTTTACAATGCCGGCATACTTCTTTGTTTTGCCCAGGTTCACTTCCACCCTGCAGCCGGGTTTTATGGTTTCCTGTAAATGAGCAGGCACCGACCATGTATAATTTTTTGGGAGTGCGGCAGGAATGATCACCTCCGCATATAAGTCGGGCATGACAGC
>JBEBIF010000325.1:0-4202 GCA_040080515.1 Chitinophagaceae bacterium
GGTAGGCAGGTTGCCGCCGATAGCTGTAAAGTTGAACGGGGTAACGGCTAATACAAATCCTTCCAGCGGACGGTACTCCATTCTGTTATGCATTCCCGGGCTGCTGATGGGTTGTTGTTTATATATTTCTGAAAGAAAATGCACATTGAAGCGTAAGAAGTCGATCAGCTCACAAGCAGCATCTATTTCTGCCTGGTACGCATTTTTGCTTTGTCCCAGCATGGTCGTTCCATTCATGTACGGACGATACTTTGTAGCCATCAGGTCTGCCGCTTTCAGGAATATGCCGGCCCTGTTTTCCCAACTGGTATTGCTCCAGCTTTCTTTGGCTGCTAATGCTGCTTCTATCGCCTGGGTCACATGCTTTTCTTCTCCTGCATGAAAATAGCCCAGTATATGTTTGGTCTCATGCGGCGGACGCAGGGCCACTTTTTTACCGGTTCGTACTTCTTTGCTGCCGATATACATGGGCACATCAATCTCTTCTTTCTTTAATTCAGCCAGTACTTCTTTTAGTCTTTTCTTTTCAGAACTGTTGGGTCCGTAAGAAAGAACCGGTTCATTCACCGGCATGGGGTAAGAGAAGGTTCCGATACTCATGATTGTGTTTTTAAGTAGCTATAAATATCTTCCTGCGATAATGCAATTGTGTTCTTTATGGCTTTGCGTAATTTTTTACCACAGAGTGCATTAAGTCTTTTCACAAAGGGCACTAAGCTTTGTGAACTTTGTGCTGTATTTACTTTGCGTCTTTGTGGTTAATTTTTCTTGCAATTAACTTTCAGTTTCTTTTTCCGACATCAAATACGCCTTAATAAATCCATCCAGTTCCCCATCCATCACCGGGCCTATATTTCCTACTTCATAATCGGTGCGATGATCTTTGATCATTTTATACGGATGAAAAACATACGACCGTATCTGGCTGCCCCATTCTATTTTTTTCTTTTTAGCATTGGTGGCATCTTTTGCTGCATTTCTTTTCTGCAATTCCATTTCATACAACCGGCTCTTCAGCATTTGCATGGCCAGTTCCCGGTTGCCGAGCTGGCTCCTGTCCTGCTGACATACTACAACGATACCGGTTGGAATATGTGTCAACTGAACTTTTGTTTCCACTTTATTTACGTTCTGTCCGCCTGCACCGCCGCTCCGGGAGGTTTCCATCTTTACATCTGCCGGGTTGATCTCTATATTAATTGTATCATCCACGAGTGGATATGCATATACTGATACAAAAGAGGTATGTCGTCTTGCATTACTGTCGAACGGGGAAATGCGGACCAGGCGGTGTACCCCGCTTTCGGCTTTTAAAAATCCATAGGCAAATGGTCCGTCAAATTGCAGTGTGGCCGTTTTGATACCGGCTCCATCGCCCCATTGCCAGTCCATCTCGGTTACTTTCCACCCTTGCTTTTCGCCATACATTCGGTACATGCGGGCCAACATCTCGGCCCAATCCTGGCTTTCTGTGCCACCGGCACCGGAATTGATCTGGAGTACCGCCGGTAATTCATCTTCAGGTTCATTGAGTGTGGCTTTAAACTCGGCTTCATCGAGTTGGGTTATTGCCTTGTCATACGCTTCTTTGGTTTCTTCTTCGGTGGCATCTCCCGCTTTCCAGAACTCAAAGAGCACGGCAAAATCCTCTACGGCGGCTTCGGTAGCCTCATAGAGTTTTACCCAATACTCATTCACTTTGGTGTTTTTGAGAATTTCGGTAGCCCTTTTGTTGTCGTCCCAGAAACCGGGACTTAACGAAAGCTGCTTGTCTTCTTCAATTTTATATCGTCGGTTTTCGACGTCAAAGAAACCTCCTTACCCCGGCAATGCGGGACCGCATATCATTCAATTTTTCGATTGTCATGGCGCAAAGGTAAGGTTTTGCGAGGAGGTACGACGAAGCAAACTCCCCAAGTCCGCGGATTCCCGAAAGGATTATGAACCTGGCTAATAAATTTATTAATATCTCACTTCAAAGGAACCACCGTAGGTGTTACACCCTGCACAGTATTCCCTGTTATTGAATTATTAGCGGCCGAAGTGATCGTACCGGGCCCCTTCAAAGCCGTGGCGTTATTCGTTATAATGTTTCCCGATATATGGGCCGTTGCTCCTGTTTTCGACTCCAGCCCTGTACCGCAACCTGAAATAACAGAATTACTGACGGTAGCAGTTCCGCTGCTAATACTGATACCTGAATTCAGGATCCCCTGGAGATAACATCCATTTATCACTATAAATCCTCCAGCGCCAGTAGAACTTCCGGGACCGATAATGCTGATCCCGGTGCTTGCATTATGGATGGTGACATTGCTGATCGCTATATCAGCCGCAGTAGTGGTATTAACATCAATTCCATTGCCTGAGAAATTCGACAGGGCACAATTTTCAACAGTTAGTTTCTTAACGGCGAGTACCCGGATGCCATTGGGGCCTAACGTAGAACCAGTGCCATTGATTGAAAAGTTACGGATCGTCACTACCGAATTAGGGGCATTAACGATGATGCCGTTTGTGCCGCTTGAAAGTATAGAACCAATGACACCGCCACCATCGATCGTAATGGATTTGGTAATAGTAACAGCGCCAAAACCTCCGGGATCAAGAACATTGATCTCTCCTCCAATAGCAGTTTTACTGATGGCGCCGGCCAAAGTTTTGCAGGGCGCTGTACGGCTACAGGGATTCACATCATCACCTACTCCTGATACCCAGGTGCGGGTGGCTTGTGCCATAGCAATCATACTTCCGGCAGACAGGCAAATAACAAGTACCAACCGGCTTACAAAAAATGCTTTCATGATTTTTGATTTTAGGTGAAAGATCGGAATAGACAGTACTTAAAGTTCCATGATTTTTTGCAATATCAGTACAAAACCTGTCTTATACGAATGAGGAGTAAAATATGCCGGAATGCTGAACCACATAGTACATGAAAAACACAGATGCTACAACTTGTCCCGGTTCTTCGGGACTTGCGGGTTTGGCAGCTCTGTTCTATTACCTCTGCGATATTTTCAGACCCTACATATCTACGGAATCATATACCACCACCTTTTGCCACAGCATAGAACATTCTTCAATAAACTTTAAATGAATGGGATCTGCCTGGTAACTATCCTGGTCTGTTTTGTTATCAAACAGTACCAGCCAAGAAACTGCATAAGACCCATCGATCACTTCCCGGCTTGTGCTGGCGGGTTTACCGATATGAAATTGCCGGATTGTTTTGACCGCCGATAATTTCTTTAACCCGGCGATCAATTTACCAAGGTCTTCTGCATTACCGGCATTTTTCAGCCAGAAGTATACATGGTGGACAAATACATTTTTCATTTCTTCCTGCTGTTGATTATTACCGGCTAAGATAAATGATCCTGCTATGGCAGTCATACCGGTGTTGGCAATAAAGCGGCGTCTTGAAACCTTTTGCATGGTAAAAGTTTTTCCGAAAATAAGAAACCCTTTGAATTACAGGTAACGTTTTAATTAAGGTAAAGGCTGTCCGCCAGTACAGCTATATTTTACATTAATTACCTGCCTTATCCGCCAACATGACCTATCTTCAAAGTTAAAACCAACCTCATGTGCTTTTCAGCTACTGCAAGTTTTGGCGCCTGTGCCGTACTGGGCACGATAGGAATAGTGTCGGTAGCAAAAGCCCGGACCACACCGCAACGGATATTTGGTACCATCCCACTTTTCTTTGCAATACAACAGTTCATGGAAGGTATGCTTTGGCTATCACTGAAAGACCCGGACCTGGCATCATGGCAACCTTTTTTTACCTATACCTTCCTGGTATTTGCCATGGCCGTGTGGCCGCTTTGGGTGCCGCTTACTATCCGCTTGCTGGAAAAAGATGCCAGGAGTAAAAGAATAATGAATGCATTGGTTGGCATTGGCGCTTTGGTGGCTATTTGTGTTACCCTTGTGCTGGCACTTTATCCTGTGCAGGCAGTGGCGCCTGCCTGTCTTACGTGTCCGTTCTCAACAACACCGGCATTAAACGAGCATCTGCATTATCAATTTACTTTTCCACGTATTCCCACAGGGCTTATCGGGGCTTTTTCGATGCTTTATATTTTGGCTACCATCATTACTCCTTTTATTTCAAGCATCAGGAAAATGAAATGGCTGGGTATTGTTTTCCTTGTATCCTACCTTTTTTCAGTGATCTTTTATAACTGTCTCTTATA
>JBEBIF010000326.1:0-4154 GCA_040080515.1 Chitinophagaceae bacterium
GATAGTAGGCTTCCCGGCCACTAATTTTGGCGCACAAGAGCCGGGTACCAGCACTGAGATAAAAGAATTTTGTACCAAGAACTATGGCGTTACTTTTCCAATGGCAGAGAAAATATCTGTAAAAGGTGATGATGTGGCCCCTATTTACAAATACCTTTCTGAACAAGCGGCTGCAAAAGGATTCACTGATCCAGTGAAATGGAATTTCGGTAAATTCCTTATCGATGAGAGCGGAAATATGGTAGCTACTTTTTCGCCGAAGACAGAACCGATGAGTGAGGATGTTTTGAAGTGGCTGAATTAGAAAGCTAAGATTCAATAAAATCGACTACTTCTTTTGATCTTCCAAAAAGTACCGATACTCAAAGGGTTTTACTTTTCCGGGATAGATAAATAAATAATATCCTGCACAGCATTCCTGATGAAAGGAAAATTGCTTTTAATGTGAATTCGTACGATTCTCTATAGTGAGGAATTATTATTAATAATAAGAAAATCGTTGGCAGAATTTTCAAAATCTTCGATAAGACAATACTTTCCATAAGGGTGAATTATTAATAATATGTGCAAAATAAAGTGGTTTCAAATACATGCCAAATTTGTTTAATTCGATTTTTAGCCTTTCACCGTTTGCTTCATTGAAGTTTCTGCTGAACGGACAGATACTAAGAACTCCTGTGGTCACACACCATCCCTTTTGAATAAAATAAAACAGGAAGGTCTGTTTATATTTGCCACTCATGCAATTCTCCTCCATCATAGGCCAACCGGCAGTAAAACAACAACTGGCAGAACTGGTGCAGCACAACCGCCTCAGCCATGCCCTCTTGTTTTTGGGTAAAGAAGGAAGCGGCGCTTTATCACTTGCATTGGCTTTTGCCCAATATGTAGTGTGTGAAAAGGCAAATCCCAAAAAACAAATCCCAAATTCCGCTGCCTCCCTTTTTGGAGAGGAGCCCGAACCGGACAACAGACAACAAACGACAGTCAACGACTCTTGCGGCGTTTGCCCCGCCTGTACCAAAGCACAGCAATTGATCCACCCGGATATTCATTTTTCTTATCCTACCGTAACAAAGAAGCCAGGAGAGAAACCTATCGCTACGGATTTTATACAGGAATGGCGGGAGTTTGTAAAGTTGAATCCTTATGCCAACCTGTATGACTGGATCGAACTGATCAAAGAAAAAGATAACAGCCAGGGAAAGATAACAGCCGAAGAATGTAACGACATCATCCGCAAACTTAGCCTGAAAAGTTTTGAAAGCGAATACAAGATCCTCATCATGTGGATGCCGGAAATGCTGGGTACAGAAGGCAATAAACTCTTGAAAGTAATTGAAGAACCGCCGCCGAATACTTTGTTCATTTTAGTTACTGAAAATGAGGCACAAGTGCTGCAGACCATTGTCAGCCGCTGCCAGCTGGTAAAGATCCCGGCACTGGAAACAAAGGATATTGAAGAAGCGCTGATCAGTCGTAATAAAACGGAACCGGCCATAGCCCGCCAGGTGGCCAGCGTAAGTGAAGGCAACTACCGGGAAGCCCTTCAACTGGTACAGCATGCCGAAGAAGACTGGCAAAGTTTGCTGCGGGACTGGCTAAATGCTATTTTGAAAACCGGGCCAGTGGCACAGACCAAGTGGGTAGAAGAGATCAGCCGACTGGGGCGGGAAAAGCAAAAGCAATTTCTCCGGTATTTCAATCATTTACTCGAGCAGGCGGTGCATTTGAGGGTTTCTGGGACGGCCGGACCCGGAACAGAACAGGATTTTGCCGAAAGGCTGAATAAAATAGCTGGAATAGAGCAGCAGCAAGCCATTATTGAAGAGCTTGACAGGGCCAGTTACTACATAGAACGCAATGCAAACGGCAAAATGCTCTTTCATGCCCTGACCATTAAACTATACCATATTATTCAGGATAAGATTGTATTTTTGGTGGATTGAGGTTGGCTAAGAGGAAAAAGAGCAAAGAAGAAAAAGAGAATAGCCGCTTTAGAATTTGTTGAGTCTATTATTGTGTTCACTACTACTTCTACATATAGTCTTGCTGTTCAATCATTTTCAGCTTTGCTGAGCAGCGAACAGAATGTACAAGAGTGCCCGCAGGGTCCTGCGGACGACGCAACAGAAGCTCAATAGTAATTCTGCAGCTGGGTTCATCATCTCCCTCATTAATCTAAAATCGTAAATCACAAACCTAAAGTTACGTATGGGTTGTACAGGTTGCAGTACCGACACTGGTGGTAAACCAAATGGTTGTAAAAGCAATGGCGGGTGCAGTTCCGGCGGGTGTAACCGCATGAATGCGCACGACTGGCTGCGCAACCTGCCTGTTTCCGATATGGAAACGGCCTGCAAGGTGATCGAAGTAAGCTTTAACCAGGGTACCCGCAAAGATTTTTTCCGCAATCCCAATTTACACCCGTTTGAAAAAGGCGACCTGATAGCTGTAGAAGGAGTGAGTGGTTTTGATGTAGGCGAAGTCTCGCTGACCGGCGAGATCGTTCGGCTGCAAATGAAGAAACGCAATGTGAAAGAAGATAACCCTGAAATGAAAAAGGTGCTTCGCAATGCTACGGACCGTGACATTGACTTACTAAAACAAAATAAGGCCCGTGAACCGGAAGCGGTGATCCGAAGCCGGGCCATAGCCCGCCAACTGAAACTGGATATGAAAATAAGCCAGGTGGAGATGCAGGCAGATGGAAGAAAAGCGACCTTCTTTTATATAGCAGATGGCCGGGTGGATTTTAGAGAACTTATAAAAGTGTACGCCTCCGAATTTAGAGTAAAGGTTGAAATGCGCCAGATCGGTGCCCGCCAGGAAGCGGGTAAGGTAGGCGGCATTGGCAGTTGCGGCCGTGAGCTTTGCTGTAGTACCTGGCTCACTGATTTTAAATCGGTGAACACAGCAGCGGCCCGTTATCAAAATTTATCGATCAACCAAACTAAGCTGAGCGGCCAGTGCGGCCGGTTGAAATGCTGTTTGAATTATGAACTGGATACTTACCTGGATGCACTCCAACATTTCCCTGACAATTGCGATGTACTGCAAGTGGCCAAAGGCAATGCCTTCCTGATCAAAAAAGATATTTTCAAAAACCTGATGTGGTATACTTTGCCCGACAGCAACAAACAGTATCCATTAAGCATAGAAAGAGTTCAAAAAATAAAAGCATTGAACCAGCAGAACATCCGTCCGGATGAACTGGAACCAGTGGAAGTGGTATCGAGCAAGCCGAAAGATGAGGAACCGGAATTTGTAGAGCTGGTAGGACAAATAAGTTTACGCAGCCTTGATAAAGCAGCAGATAAAAAACGGCGTCAGAACCAATCCGCAGGATCCGGTGGACCTGGTAACCAGCAAAAAGGCCAGCGGCCTCAGCAAAGACAATCAGGATCCGGTGGACAAGGGCAAGGCCAACAGGGAGGACAAGGTGGTGGCGGACAAAAAGGCGGTGGACAAAACAGGAACCAGGGCGGCGGACAAGGACAACGGCCAAACCGTAACCAGGGTGGTGGGCAAGGCGGAAACCAAGGTGGAGGAAATCGCCAACAAGGCGGTGGACAAAATAGAAACCAATCTGGCGGGCAGCGACCTAATAATCCAAACAGGAACCAGGGCAATCAAGGTAACCAATCCGGTGGGCAAAAGCCTAACAATCCTAACCAGGGGAAGGATAAAAAGGAATAATTAATTATTGCCAAAAAGCATACTCATAAAAAACAATTTGCTTCTTTTCATCACCGCTTTCATCTTGTTGAACTGATGTTTTTTCTGACACAAGTCCAAAGTCATTGTATTTGAAATATTGAATCTGGCCTGAAGCTCCAGTACCGACAATTTTTTCAATGACCCCTTTGTTATTATAAACAACGATTGCAACCTCGGTTGGTTTTTCATCTTTATTATTGTAGAGTATTCTTTTCAGTTTGTTAAGGCTGTCATATTCATAATGAAGTGTTTCAACGCTTGAAAAAACCTGTTCTAAGCATTTGTTATAGGCATCATATTTTGAAAAAAGAATTGTTCCCGCTCCATGAGCTACTACTTCAATTGAATATGCCCCATTTTTTTCATACTTATACATATGCAGCTCATCCAGTCTTTTAGCAGCATCATATCTTTCCACTCCTGTCTCTTATACA
>JBEBIF010000327.1:0-4129 GCA_040080515.1 Chitinophagaceae bacterium
TCATCCCATAACTTTCCACACTGCGGATCTTTGCCACTTTCATGGTCAGTGGTTCGCCGGTAGTTGGGTATATAGTAGCACCAACTGGCGCTACCACCACTTTTTGTCCGGCAGCCACATTGGGAGCACCGCATACGATCTGGAGCGGTTCAGTTGTACCGATGTTTACCGTGGTCAGTGTCAGTTTATCAGCGTTGGGATGTTTTTCTGTGGTCAGTACTTCACCGATCACCAGTCCTTGCAGTCCGCCTTTTATTTCCTGGTAGTTGGTCATGCTTTCCACTTCCAGTCCGATAGAAGTGAGGATGCGGCTTAGCCTTTCCGGTTCTACCAGGGGCAAACCTGTCTGTCCTGCAGGTAAGTATTCACTCAGCCATTTGTAAGAGATCGTCATGTTCGCTTGCTTCTTTTAATAGTTGCGAAGATAAAGGAAACTGCTGTCTCTGTTTTCGGCAGCTTATCTGTGCATCTGGTTAAATTGCATGTTATAAATTCAATGTACTTGCGTTTTAAAGCTGTTATCATAGTACTCCTCATTATCCTTTCGCTGCTGCCGGTGTACATGCTCTATAAATACCTGGAGAAAGTAATGCGGCCCAAAGAATCGGTGCTTCGATTTCTTGGGTGGATGGTGGCAGTGCTGGCGCTGATTTTTGTATATACTTTCTTAGTGGTTTTTGTAATTCAGCTGGTGTTTCCGGGAGCTTAAAAATATCTCCTTATTTTTACGCCCAAACCATTCGAAGAATCCTTCGGATGAACTAAAAACTATAAACTTACCATATGGCGTATAATCTTTTAAAAGGAAAAAGAGGAATCATTACCGGTGCGCTGGATGAAAATTCCATTGCCTGGAAAGTGGCTGAAAAAGCATACGAAGAAGGTGCCACGTTTGTACTCACCAATGCGCCTATTGCCATGCGGATGGGCGAGATCAATAAGCTGGCGGAGAAAACAAAGTCGGAGATCATTCCGGCGGATGCCACGAGTGTGGAGGAACTGACGAACCTCTTCACCAAATCGCAGGAGGTGCTGGGTGGCAAGATCGACTTTGTGCTGCATTCTATCGGCATGAGTGTGAACATCCGTAAAAAGATCCCTTATACCGAATCGAATTATGATTACTTCATGAAAGGTATCGACGTGTCGGCCATGTCTTTTCATAAAATGCTGGCAGTGGCAAAAAAATTAGATGCGATCAATGAGTGGGGCAGTGTGGTGGCGCTTACGTATATGGCGGCGCAACGGACTTACCCATTTTATACAGATATGGCAGATATAAAGGCCATGCTTGAATCAATTGCCCGAAGCTTTGGGTATCATTATGGGGTGGATAAAAAAGTTCGTATCAATACGGTGTCTCAATCGCCCACAAAGACCACGGCAGGTACCGGCATCAAAGGCTTTGGTGATTTCTTCGACTTTGCCAATTCCATAGCCCCGCTGGGCAATGCGACTGCAGAAGATTGCGCTAACTACTGTATTACCTTATTCTCTGATCTGACAAGAATGGTGACAATGCAAAACCTGTTTCATGATGGTGGCTATTCCAGCACCGGGGTGAGTAATGAGGTGATGGGGAAATTGGGAGTGACGGAGGGATAATTTGGAAATGTGGGAGTGAGGGAAAATGTGGAAATGAGATAATCTGAAGATGTGAAAATGGAATACATCGTGTTGCCTGTTTCGAAATGATGAGTGTATTCCGAACCCGAAGGGGTCAAATATGAAACCCGGGGATATTAAAATAAAAAAGAAAGCTTCCATACCGGAAGCTTTCTTCATTTTATAAGTCTCGAAACTCGCAGCTAACAGCTCGCAGCTTCTCTCTAATATTCATCTTCATTAAACAGAAAATCATCCTGTGTGGGATAGTCAGGCCAGATATCTTCAATGGTCTCATACACGTCACCTTCATCTTCGAGTTCCTGCAGGTTTTCCACCACTTCAATAGGTGCACCGGAACGGATAGAGTAATCGATCAGCTCATCTTTAGTGGCTGGCCAGGGTGCATCTTCCAGGTACGAGGCTAATTCTAAAGTCCAAAACATCTTCGGAGGGTTTTAATTTTTTGATAAGGTTTTTGGTTCCCGGGGTTCTGTCGGGATACCCCCTAATTTTCCGCAAATGTAGGTGTATTAACGAATTTTCCAAATCCTTAATTGTTCACTGCTTTTTGAAGGATTTTTTAAAAAAGGAGCCGGTAAAGCAATTGAGGTTTTGCGGGCGGCCCCTATTTGCTGATATTTGATTTTTAAAAGGGATAATAAATGGCATGATTACCGGAAAAAACATACAGAAAAGATACGGCACAGTGGAAGTGCTGAAAGGGGTGGACGTGGAGATTAGCAAAGGTGAGGTAGTGGCTATAGTAGGGCCTTCGGGTTCGGGAAAAAGCACCTTGCTGCATATCCTTGGCACACTCGATAAGGCCGATGCAGGACGTGTAAGTATGAATAATGTGGAGATAAATTCATTAAATGGTAATAAACTGGCTGCCTTCCGGAATAAACACATCGGCTTTGTGTTCCAGTTTCATCATTTGCTGCCCGAATTTACAGCACTGGAGAATGTTTGCATCCCGGGCTGGCTGGCGGGCAGAAATAAGGCAGAAGTAAGAACAGAAGCCGAAAGATTACTGAGTATGCTGGGTCTGGCACAACGGGTGGATAATAAACCCAACCAGCTATCCGGTGGTGAACAGCAGCGGGTGGCAGTGGCAAGGGCGCTGATCAATAAACCGGATATCATCTTTGCGGATGAACCTACCGGCAACCTGGATTCTGCCAATGCAAAAGACCTCCATCAATTATTTTTTGACCTGCGAAACGATTTTAATCAGACCTTCCTGATCGTTACGCACAACGAAGAACTGGCCCGGCTGAGCGACCGGGTGTTGTATATGAAGGATGGGAAGATTGTTTGAGAATAACTGACAGATGATAACTAATAGATGATAATGCTTCATATTCTGATATTTTTAAAGCAGTATATATTTTCCTGACAGGAATTTAATAAACTTTATTACTCTTTGTCCTTTAAAAACTATCATCTATCCACTATCATCTGTCAACTGAAACTATACTCTTGGCTTCCAGGGAATTTCTGCAATATTCAATTGGTGACCGGTATAACGGCTCAGTACAAACAGGTAATCACTAAGGCGATTGAGGTATTTGATCACAAAAGTTTCTGTTTCCAAACTTTCTTCACCCATCTCAGCAGTTATTTCTAACCTAACACAACATCTTTCCGCCCTGCGGCAGATACAACGGGCAATATGGAGGTGCGAAAGGGTGGTATGCCCGCCGGGTAATATAAAACTCTTCATTTCCGGAACGGTCTCATTCATGCGGTCCATTTCTTTTTCAAGTACCTGCACATCTGTTTCTTTCAGATCCGGTATGCGCATCTTTGGTTCTTTAACGGGGTCGCAGGCAAGAGAAGAGCCGATGGTGAACAGCCTGTCCTGTACTTCCAGCAAAATAGTTGTTGCCGCTGTATCCGTCACTAGGTCTTTGCACAGGCCTATGTAGGAGTTCAGCTCATCTACTGTTCCATAGGCTTCTATGCGGAGATGCGATTTGGGAACTTTTGTTCCACCGATCAATGAGGTGGTTCCTTTGTCGCCTGTTTTAGTATAGATCTTCATTGCCATATATGAAAGTTCATTATTACTACCTGTGGGTGACGATGTTAATTTCTTGCAGCATCCCCCGGTTTTATTACTCCGGGCATAACGACTTGAAAACGGGGAATGTTCAAATATATTTCAGGTTATGATCTAACCCGGTTGTGCTGAACTATGGACGGTAACGGTTTGATTTTTCTTATCACTCTCAATTACCCCATCTCTCAGCCGGATCACTCTGCGGGCATGATTGGCAATGTCTTCTTCGTGAGTTACAGTTACGATGGTGTTGCCATTTTTATAGATATCATCAAAAATGCCCATGATCTCGTAAGAGGTTTTGGTGTCCAGGTTGCCGGTGGGTTCATCGGCCAAAATAATAGAGGGATTATTTACCAATGCCCTTGCTATGGCCACCCGCTGGCACTGGCCGCCAGAAAGCTCATTGGGTTTGTGATGGCTCCGGTCGGTAAGGCTTACCATTTCCATCACACTGTC
>JBEBIF010000328.1:0-4114 GCA_040080515.1 Chitinophagaceae bacterium
ATGCAGTTACGCTTGTCGGCAGAAAAATTCCATCCTCTCTCCCTTTGGCCCCCAAAAAATTTTCCCAAAAAAGGATCCGCTGCTGGTTCAATAAGGGGAAATGGTTTTATGCAGAATACAACGTCCGACTTTTCATCTATTTATTGTTTAGAAGAATGGATGCCATATGTGCGATCGATCTTGATACCATTCTGCCCTGTTTAAAAATTTCCCGGTGGAAAAAGATCCCCCGCATCTACGATGCGCATGAGCTCTTTACAGAACTAAAAGAAGTGGTGACACGGCCCCGTATAAAAAAAGTATGGGATAAAATAGAAAGGAAAGCAGTGCCCGCTTTTAAATGGGGCTATACTGTAAGCGAAAGTATAGCCGCTGAGTTCAACAAACGATATGGTGTATCCTACCAAACGATCCCCAATACCCCTAAGCTGAAGGAACTGGAAACTTTTCCGGCCACAGAACAATTTATCCTCTACCAGGGAGCAGTCAACGAGGCAAGAGGATTTGAATACCTGGTGCCGGCGATGCAATGGGTAAATGCTAAACTGGTCATTTGCGGAGATGGGAATTTCATGCTTCGGCTGAAACAATTGATCCTGGATCATCAGCTGGAAAACAAGATTGAGTTAAAAGGCATGCTGCCACCGGATAAATTATGGACAATTTCCCGGCAGGCATATATTGGAATGGCTGTGGCAGAAAATGAAGGGCTGAATCAGTACCTGGCATTACCGAATAAATTCTTTGATTATATCCATGCAGGTTTACCCCAAATAACGATGAATTTCCCGGAGTACCGTAAAATAAATGCACAATATGAAGTAGCCGTACTGATAGATGACCTTGATCCCAAAAGAATAGCCACCGCTATAAACAATTTGCTGGAAAATGTTGTTCTACATCAGAGACTTAAAGAAAACTGTCTGAAGGCCAGGCTTGAATTAAACTGGCAAAATGAAGAAATTAAATTACTTTCTTTTTATCAATCAGTATTTGCCAGTTGAACCAGCATTTACATATCGTGTGCCTGGATGTGCCCTGGCCGGCAGACTATGGCGGCGCTATAGATATGATGAACCGCATTATGATGCTGAAGAAAATGGGTATTCTAATTCATCTTCATTATTTCAGTTATAATGAAAGAGGCACCCCGAATGAGCTGAACCAGTTTTGCGAAAGCATTCATGTATATGAAAGAAAGACCTGGAGAAAAGGCTTTTCCGCCACACTCCCTTATATCATTTCCTCCCGTATCAATGATGAGTTAATAATCAATCTTCAAAAAGACAGGTATCCGGTGCTTCTTGAAGGACTCCATTGCACCGGCATACTATCTCAACTTGACCTCTCAGGAAGAAAGGTGGTAGTGCGAATGCACAATGAAGAAAGTACTTATTATAAAGAACTGGCACGGTCAGAGTCATCTTTAGTTAAAAAAATATTCTTTTTACGGGAAAGCCTTCTTATAAAAAGATATAACCTGAAACTTCCTGATGCCTGCACCTATGTATGTGTATCGCAGGAGGATATCCATTATTTGAAGACAGAGTGCCAACTGCATCACCTGCAATTCCTTCCCACTTTTCCGGCATGGCAACAAGTGACCGGGGAGGAAGGCATGGGAAACCTTTGCCTGTATCATGGCAATTTGTCGGTACCTGAAAATGAGAAAGCAGCGCTATGGTTACTGGAAAAAGTTTTCAGCAAGATCAGGAAACCGTTTGTAATAGCCGGGAAAAAACCTTCGAGGCGATTGCAAAAAATGGCGCACTTATGCCAGCATACCTGCCTGGTGGCCGATCCTTCCGAAACAGAATTGAACGACCTTGTACGAAAGGCCCATATCAATGTACTGCCCTGTTTCAATAAAAATATTACGGGCATCCGGTTAAAATTACTGCATGCCTTATTTGAAGGCCGGCATTGCCTGGTAAATGAGCCTATGGTAAAAGGAACGGGGCTTGAAGGGGCCTGCCACACAGCCACTACGGCCAATGCATTTGCATCTGTTATAGCTCAGCTGTATCATCAGCCATTTACCAGTGAAGAAATCTTCCTGCGCAAAAAATTGCTGGGAGATACATATGATAATGAGAAGAATACCCGGCAGCTTATTCAATACTTATGGTAGCATTATCAATCACCCGGCCTCTTTCTGTGCGAATCATCCGGGCGGGAAACTTCTGCACTACAATATAATCATGTGAAGCCATCACAACTGCCGTATTATAATCTCTTGAGATCTGGAATAGCAGAGTCATTATCTCATCCGATGTTTCCGGGTCCAGGTTGCCGGTAGGCTCATCAGCCAGGATCAATTTAGGAGAATTCAATAAAGCACGGGCAATGTCGATACGCTGCTGCTCGCCGCCACTTAGTTCAAATGGCATTTTAAATCCTTTTGATTTCAAGCCTACCTTATCCAGGACATCATTGATCTTTTCATTCATCAGCTTTTCATCAGTCCAGCCAGTGGCACGGAGTACAAATTTCAGGTTATCGTTTACATTCCGGTCGGTAAGCAATTGAAAATCCTGGAAGACGACACCCAGGTTGCGGCGCAGGTAGGGTACTTTTTTCCAATCAAGACCCCGGAGGTTAAACCCGGCCACTGTTCCATCTCCTTCTGTCAGTTCCAGTTCACCGTATAAGGTTTTTAACAAGCTGGACTTACCCGTACCCGTTTTACCAACCAGGTACACAAACTCACCCTTATTTACTGTAAGGTTCACATCCTGCAATATCAGGTTGCTTCCCTGGTAAATATTAATATTTCTCAACTCAATAATGGGTTCTGACATTTTTAACGGGTTTATTGCAAAATAAAGAAAGATGAACCGGATAAAGCCATTTTTTTTTATTTATTTCAGTGAAGGAAATGAATCATCACTTACTATTTCGATTTCGCATGAAGTGAAAAGAGATGAATTAGCTTAATACATTAATTCAACACCGGAGATTGTCTTAATCAGCAATTCCTTTTTATCACTTGCCACTACCCTTCCTATTTTCTGTGCTTCCACTCCAAAACTTTTAGAGACATTTATGATCGCAGCAGCATCTTTTTTGTCGGCATATATTTCCAGCCGGGTACCCATGTTGAATACCTGGTACATTTCCCGGTCATCAGATTTACTCGCTTCCTGTATCAGTTTAAAAATAACGGGCGGCTCAAAAAGAGTATCTTTTATGATCCGGACATTTTCAGGCACATACTTCAGGCATTTGGTTTGGCCACCTCCGCTGCAATGTATCAATCCGTGTATGGAATCAAAATGATTTTCCAATAATGCCTTCATCACTGGTGCAAATGTACGGGTGGGGCTTAGCAGCAACTGGCCGATAGTTGTTGTTAACTGGCCATCTTTAATTTCATCCGTCATACGATGCGGACCAATATATACAACTGATTCGTCT
Organism: Chitinophagaceae bacterium; assembly: GCA_040080515.1. Lineage (GTDB taxonomy): Bacteria > Bacteroidota > Bacteroidia > Chitinophagales > Chitinophagaceae > JJ008. The sequence continues at coordinate 3,418 of JBEBIF010000328.1, forward strand.
AATGACGTGTCATATGATTCCGGGAACCGGGCGCCGTAAGTTTTATGAAGCACATCATGACGGGCACTGGTAAGGCCATTACTGGCTAAACCGCTGTTATAAGAAGTTTCATAACTGGCCTGGCCAAAACCTGCCAACCCTACGATCACATCACCCGCTTTTATTTTTTCATTGGTAACCAGTTTTGCTTTAGGCCATCTTGCAGACATGGTACCATTTACTGCCATCGTTCTTACCACATCACCCACATCGGCAGTTTCTCCTCCCATAAAATGAATGTGAATTCCAAAGTTTTTCATCGAATCAAAAAACTCCTGCGTGCCATTAATAACGGCTTCCAGCACTTCAGCAGGAATTACATTCTTATTACGGTCTATGGTAGATGAAAAAAGAAGGTTATCATAAATGCCCACGCAAAGCAGGTCATCCAGGTTCATTACAATGGCATCCTGCGCTATCCCTTTCCATACAGATACATCACCGGTTTCCTTCCAGTACAGGTAGGCCAGTATGCTTTTGGTTCCAGCGCCATCGGCATGCATCACATTCACCCAATCATCATCGCCGCACAAAACATCGGGGTATATTTTACAAAAAGCATTTGCATAAAGCCCTTTATCCAGGTTTTTGGTAGCAGCATGTACTTCTTCTTTCTGGGCAGAAACCCCTCTTTTACTATAAAGGCTCATATTAATAA
>JBEBIF010000329.1:0-4112 GCA_040080515.1 Chitinophagaceae bacterium
CCTAAAGGGGAGGTTTGAAATTTTTCTTTATGTAAGACTCTTCATTAAAAGCCTCTCCCTCATTTCCAAATTTCCACATCTCCACATTTTCTAACTACCCCCGCTCCTGCGCCCTCAGCCATCTTTCCGGCACCTCATTACTGCTGGCAAGTAAATAATCCTTATAACTGCAGGCAATGAATTTTTTATCCGGCAGCTGCATCCACCAGCGGCCTGTCTTTTTGCTTTGCAAAAAAATAGTTTCCACTTCTGCAAAGATCGTATGGTATTCATTGAATGAGTCTCTTTCATCCAGTGAAGCTTCCCTTCTGCCGCGGCTGCGCCCATCCATTACATACCACAGCATATGGGCGATCTGTTTGGCCGTCAGTTCTTCTTTATCATGCGCTGCATCGTATCCATAAATGCCAATGCTGTTTACATTCGGACTCATCCCCGCATAGCGCATCAGCACACAGGCTTCCTCACCATTCAACCCGTTTGGAGAAACAGTATTAGCAGGCGCATAGGCGCTGGCAATAGCAGTGATGTCGAAGCTGAACATATTGCTGTTGCGAATCACCGGTTCCATTTCATCAATGGATTCTTTTACACTGCCCACCCGGTAACAATCGAATCGAAGCTTATCCATTGTTTCCAGCATCCGCGGATGCACATAGTAACTCTGGAAAGCAATATGATTATAATGACGAAGAATGTTCGGTTCTCCGGTAAGCATTTCCATCAGGAAATTTTCGTGCCGGAAAGGTGATTCCAGGTTCAGATCTATCAGTGCATCCACACAAGTGGCTTCAATGAGTTTTTTATTTTCTGTGTAAGCATGGTATTGAGACAATGTCAGATCATGCGAGCCACCCAAAATGATAACGGTTTTGCCATCATTCATCAGTTCCTGTACCACGGTCTTTAAAGCCGCATACGAATCGGTAAATAATGAGCCGGTACGGATATTGCCCACATCCGCTATTTTAATATCGGTATGCCAATAGAATAAGGAGTAAAAATGCCGGCGGATGATATCGGGAGCCTCGCTATGTCCATGGATCAATCCGCTGCCCCGCTGCTCACCACAGCCTACCAGTACGATCTGTGCTTCATCCAGGTCGGGAAATTCATGCTGGTACACATCGGCTATCTTTCCTAATTGTCCGTCTTTATATCCTTCATCATGAGAGATGGCTGCAAGGTTTACTGGTGCCAGGAAGTCAGAGATGTTGAGATGGTCTGCCATTAAGGACTTAATTTATTACAAACCTACTGGTTTACCGGCAAAATAAGAGAGGCAACCCTTTATCATTCGAAGCCGTTGTATCTTGCACTCCTATGCTGAGATGCGCACCTCTGATATTGGCAATTTTCTTCTTGTCCACCACTTGCTTTTCTCAAAATAATTTCTCATGCATCGTTCAACAGGCAGAAACAGGAGAGCCCTTGCCAAATGCTTCTATTCGTATCAAAGGTTTGGACCGGGATAGCATAACAACTACCAAAGGCAAAACAGTTATCAGGGTTCCTAATGGCACCTGGACCATTCAATTCTCTCATACCGGCTTTAAATCAAAATCAGTCGTACTTAGTTTTCCATTGACTGCTGCTGCTGATTCTGTTTTTATAATTAGTATGGAGCCGGCAGATAAAGAAATGGAAGAAGTCATCATCTCCTCTTCCCGTACTGACTCCCGGATCGAGAACACCCCTACCCGTGTGGAAGTGCTGGGACTGGAAGAGGTGGAAGAAGAAAGCGGGGTGAAGCCGGCACATGTGGCCAGCCTGCTGGGTGATGTGGCCGGCATACAATCGCAACAAACATCTGCGGTAACCGGCAATACTGACCTGCGCATACAAGGGCTTCCCGGAGATTATACACAGATACTGAGAGATGGCATGCCACTTTTTGGCGGTTATAGCGGCAGCTTCAGCATTCTTCAAATACCACCGCTGGACCTGAAGCAAATTGAAATTATTAAGGGAGCCAGCTCCACTTTATATGGTGGCGGGGCTATTGCCGGACTGATCAATATCATTTCCAAAAAACCAAGGGCAGGTGTAAAGGAACGGTTCCTGCTGCTGAATCAATCCACGCTGAAAGAAACTAATTTGAACTTATACCTGTCGGACAGGGAGAAAAAAATTGGCTATACTTTTTTTGCCGGCGGCACTTATCAAAAAGAAGTGGATGTAAATGAAGATGGCTTCAGTGATGTGGCTGCCACGGAGAATTTATTCTTTCACCCGGTCTTTTATTTTTATCCTGATAGTAACAATACCGTTTCTTTTGGAATCAACAATATGTTTGAAGAACGGCGGGGTGGTGATATGCAGGTGCTTGCCAAACGGCCCACCAGCCTGCACCAGTTCTATATCGAAAACCAGTCGTTACGCAATACTTTGGAAGGCGTATGGGATAGAAAGCTAAGCCACACCAACAGGCTTTTTTTAAAGATCAACGTCAGTAGCTTCAACCGGAACATAACCACCAATACATTTGGTATGAAGGCGAAACAGTTTTCCTATTATTCTGAGATCTCTTATGTCAGGAAAAAAGGAAAGCATGATGTGGTGGCGGGATTAAATTTAACCGGGGAACGGTTTCGCAAAGGGGTACCAGACAGCAGCTCCATTAAAGAATACAGCTATTTTACGATGGGCTTTTTTGTGCAGGACGACTGGCGCATTCATCCCAAATTAACTATTGAGAGTGGTTTGCGAAGCGATTTTCATAACCAATACGGCACTTTTGTATTGCCCCGCATTTCATTATTGTTTAAAATAAGCCCTGTCCTCACTTCCCGGCTGGGAGGAGGAATGGGTTATAGAATACCCACAGTATTTAACAGTGAAGTAGATGAAAGACAATATCATAATCTCCGGCTGGATGAAAATGCAAAAGCAGAACGTTCTACCGGCGCTAACTGGGATCTGAACTTTAAAAAAGAGATCGGTGAAGTGGAGCTGTCCATTAATCAATCTTTTTATATAACACGGATCAATGACCCGCTGGTGGCATTTACTCCCCCGGGACTGGTTTATTATTATACCGAAACAAAACCGGTAGTAACAAAAGGTTTTGAAACATGGGTACAGGTAAGCTATGCCGGATTAGAAGCTTATCTTGGCTACACCCTGGCAGATGCCCGAAAAAAATATGACGCTATAAATCCTTACCTGGAGCTGAGTGCCAGGGATAAATTTGCAACTGTTATATCGTATGAGTTTTCCAAACAGTTCCGTGTCTGTGCAGAAGCAGCTTATACGGGCAAGCAACACCTCGAAAATGGAAACACCACTCCTTCGTTTCCTTTTGTAGCCGGAATGATACGATATGATATCTCCCATTTTTCTTTTGTGCTGAATTGTGAAAACCTGCTTAACTACCGGCAATCACGCAAGGAAGCGATCGTCAGCCCACCATATACCAATCCTGTATTCAAACAAATCTGGGCGCCTATAGACGGAAGGGTGGTGAACCTCAGTGTTAAGATCAGTTTTTAGCGCTTCTTCTTACAATCAAAATTCATTTCCATCGGTCTTTACATCGGTTTATCTTTGCACACTTATGGAACAATTGCTGAAACAGATAGCCGATCACAAAAATGAGATGACTGCTTTTACTACCACTGATGAAAAGCAGGTGGAAGAATTCCGCATCAAATACCTGGGCACCAAGGGTATTGTAAAAGCCATCATGGGTGAAATGAAAAATGTACCGGTTGAGCAAAAGAAGGAAGCCGGCCAGCTGCTCAATGAATTTAAACAGTTTGCAGAAGCCAGGTATGAAGAGTTGAAGGGTGCAACATCTGTTAACGGCCAACTGGCATCAACAATTGACCTGACGCTGCCCGGTGATATTTTACCACTCGGCTCCCGTCACCCGGTTATATTGATGAAGAACCGTATCGTTTCAATTTTTCAGCGGCTTGGGTTTGCGGTGGCAGAGGGACCGGAGATAGAAGATGACTGGCATAATTTCGGTGCCCTGAACTTACCGGAGCATCACCCGGCGAGGGATATGCAGGATACTTTTTATGTGCAACAAAACCCGGACTGGGTGCTGAGAACGCATACCAGCAGTGTGCAGATACGGGAAATGGAAAAAGGCAAAGTGCCTATCC
>JBEBIF010000330.1:0-4105 GCA_040080515.1 Chitinophagaceae bacterium
CTGCATAATGCTGAAGGAATTGTGCCGATATGGGTAAATGATATTTCAAAGAACACCGGCTCAGTGTCTGCGGAACAAAAAACAAAGCCTGTCACGGTCATTTATCCCGGATCGGAGAAAAAAGACTCTTTCCGGGTGCCGCTGATCGAAACCGGCAAAACGCCCAAGGTCATTTCCCGTACTGCCGACAGCAAATATCTGCTGGTAAGCAACTGGCATAGCCGCAACACAAGTGTGCTGGAAATGGATGCCGCCACCTATCCTTTCGGGAAAGTGATCAGCACCATACCTGTTTCGGCCATTCCCCGCGGCATTGCGGTGGACGATAAGAACGGCAGATCATATATCGCAATCATGGGCGGCAGCAGCCTGAATGTGGTGGATAATAACACCTGGAAAAGCGAAAGCATTATGAATGTGTGGAGCAGTCCCCGCCATATTGTGATGGACACCAGCGGACACCTGTTTGTGTCGTACAACAGCCTCGGCACTATTGCCTGTATCGATGCGGCAAGTGGCGACCAATTGTTTACCGCTAAAACGCATTCGCAGCCAAGAACAATCGTATTGTCAAAGAATCATAAGTTCATCTTCGTCACTTGCTACACCAGCGACTACGTGGATGTGTATAAGATCAATTCCGACAACTTTGAGAAAGTGGCATCTTTGCCTTGTGGCGGCCACCCGGTTGGAGTAGATATTTATGAGAATGATGAAACGTTAGAAGCCTGGGTGTGCAGTTACAGCAGCGGGTCGATCAGTATTTATAGTTTTAAAAAGAAATAGCAAAAGTCGGGAAGACGGAAAGTCGGAAAGACGGAAAGATAATCCCAAATAGAGGAAATTTCTTTCTGACTTCCTGACTTCCCGACTTTCGGACTTGCAGACTTAATATGAAATTCTCACATCTACATGTCCATACCCAGTTCTCCCTATTAGATGGTGCGGCCTCCATACAAAACCTGTATAAGAAAGCTATCAAAGATGGCATGCCCGCCCTTGCCATCAGCGATCATGGTAATATGTTTGGCGCTTTTGAATTTGTGGCGGAAGCCTACAAACATAAAGATGAGAACGGCAATGTGAAAGTAAAGCCCATTGTCGGTTGCGAATTCTATATCACCGAAAACCGTCACATAAAAACATTTACCAAAGAACTAAAAGATAAACGGCAACACCAGATACTGCTTGCCAAGAATGAGATCGGGTATAAAAATCTGATCAAACTCACCTCACTCGGTTATATTGAAGGATTATATGGTAAATATCCCCGTATAGACAAGGAACTCATCCTTAAATACCATGAAGGGCTTATCGCCACCACCTGCTGCCTTGGCGCTTCTGTGCCCCAAGCCATTTTAAAAAAAGGAGAAGAAGAGGGTGAGAATGAATTCAAGTGGTGGCTGAATGTATTCCAGGAAGATTATTATGTGGAATTGCAGCGGCATGGCATGGCCGATCAGGATAAAGTAAATGAGGTGCTGGTACGGTTTGCCAAAAAATATAAAGTAAAGATCATTGCCAGTAATGATTCTCACTATGTGGAGCAGGATGATTTTAACGCCCATGATATTTTGCTTTGTATCAACACCGGTGAAAAGATCACCACCCCTGCTCTGCGGGATTTTAATGATGACGATATCCATGTAAAAGACAAACGCTTCGCCTTTCCCAACGATCAGTTCTATTTTAAGACCACAGAAGAAATGAGCAAGGTCTTTCACGACCTGCCGGAAGCGATTGACAATACCAATGAGGTCATTGACAAAGTGGAACTGCTGAACCTTACCCGTGATGTACTGCTTCCCAACTTCCCGATCGATAAACGGTTCCAGATACATACCAAAGAAGAAACGGTGGGCAAATATAAAGTGTCTGCTGAATCGCAAAACCAGTGGGAGTATCTAAAACATATTACCTACGAAGGCGCTGCCAAACGTTACACCGAATTAACCGATGAAATAAAAGAACGGTTAGAATTCGAACTCTTCACCATCCGCATGATGGGCTTTGCCGGTTACTTCCTGATCGTGGGTGATTTTATTGAAGCGGGGCGCAGCAAAGGGGTGTTCATTGGCCCGGGCCGTGGTTCTGCAGCAGGCTCTGTTGTGGCGTATTGTATCGGCATCACCAATATTGATCCTATCAAATACAATTTACTGTTTGAGCGTTTCCTGAACCCCGACCGTAAATCAATGCCGGATATAGACACCGACTTTGATGATGAAGGAAGACAAAAAGTAATTGATTACGTAGTAGAAAAATATGGTAAGAACCAGGTAGCGCAGATCATTACGTATGGCACAATGGCCGCCAAATCAAGTATTGCCGACGTAGCAAGGGTGATGGACCTTCCCTTACCCGAGAGCCGGGCATTGACGAAATTAGTTCCTGACCGGCCAGGTACAGAACTGCGAAGAGTACTGCATGCACCGATGAAGACAAAGGATGGTGAAAAATCGCTGGAAGAAAAAGAAGGCATGGGCAGTGATGATATGGAAAATGTAAAGAAGCTCCGTGATATTTATAAACAGACCGATACCATGCTCAGCAAAGTGCTGCATGAAGCAGAACGGCTGGAAGGTTCTGTTCGCAATACCGGCATCCATGCGGCAGGTATCATCATTGCACCAAAAGATCTGCTGGAATTGATTCCTGTCGCCACATCAAAGGAATCCACCCTGTGGTTGACACAGATAGAAGGAAATGATATCGAAAATGCCGGTATTCTAAAGATGGACTTTTTGGGATTGAAGACCCTTACCATCATTAAGAATGCACTGGCCCTTATCAAACTAATACATGGGGTTGAAATTGATATTGACCAAATTCCTTTAGACGATAAAAAAACATTTGAACTTTACCAGCATGGTTCCACCATCGGCACCTTCCAGTTTGAAAGTGCCGGTATGCAGAAATACCTGCGTGACCTGAAGCCTGATAAATTTGGTGACCTCATCGCCATGAACGCCTTGTACCGTCCCGGACCAATGGCCTATATACCCAGTTATATTGACCGTAAGCATGGAAGAGAAGCCATCTCCTATGATCTTCCCGAGATGACCGAGATATTGGAAGAAACGTACGGTATCACTGTTTACCAGGAACAGGTGATGCTGCTCTCTCAACGGTTGGCCGGTTTCAGCAAAGGAGATGCGGATGTACTGCGCAAAGCAATGGGTAAGAAACAAAAATCGGTGCTGGATAAAATGAAGGCGCAATTCATTGCCGGTGCCACCGAAAAATTATTACCTGCAGAACGATTAGAAAAAATCTGGACTGACTGGGAAGCTTTTGCCCAGTATGCTTTCAACAAATCACACTCTACCTGTTATGCGTATGTTGCCTATCAAACAGCTTACTTAAAAGCGCACTATCCTGCCGAATATATGTCTGCCGTACTGAACAACGCCGGCAGTATCGACAAGATCACTTTCTTTATGGAAGAATGTAAGCGGATGGGATTAAAAGTACTGGGACCAGACATCAACGAATCACTAAAAGGTTTTGCTGTAAATGATAAAGGCGAGATCCGTTTCGGCCTTGGTGGATTAAAAGGTGTGGGTGAAGCTGCCGTGGAAAGCATTATCGAAGAAAGAAAGAAAGGTGGTTCCTTTACCAATATATTTGATTTCATCAAACGTATCAACCAGCGAACCGTTAATAAAAAGACCTTAGAAAGCCTGGCCTATGCCGGCGGCTTCGATTGCTTTACCGAATATCACCGGGCACAATACTTTAATGTACCGGATGGTGAAATGATTAACGGCCTGGAAAAAGTAATTAAATACGGACAGGTAATGGCTACACAAAATGCCACCACTACCAACACCTTGTTTGGTGATCTGCCCATCAGCATGGAAATACCACCCCCGCGGATCATTGATTGTGAACCGTGGCCACTCATCAAACAATTAGATCATGAAAAAGAAGTGACCGGCATCTTCTTAAGCGGTCATCCGCTGGATAACTATAAGTTTGAGATGCGGCATTATGGCGTAACGGCCATTGCAGACTTCAATGAGTTTAAAGATGCTATCAAAATGCAGCCTAATCCGGGAAGACCTTTCCGGCTGGTGGCATTGGTGGCTGATGCACAGCACCG
>JBEBIF010000032.1:0-17133 GCA_040080515.1 Chitinophagaceae bacterium
GTCCAGGTACCTTTTTTAAAGGAAAGCGGCTTGCCTTCATACAGCCCCTGGTAAAAGTTATGGTTGTATTGTGCGCCGAGCACAAAGAAGTAACGGCCGCCGGGAGGCAATGCGCCTAATCCGCGGAGATACCATTCTTTGTTCTTGCCCAGGTTGTCATATGTCCTGTATGCCTGGCTTTGGTTAGTATCAGATTGATATGTTACGATGGAGAAGATATCTCTTGTATCATTTATACCAACAGCCAGGATAGGACGTTCGTCAACACTGATATTAGCTTCATAGTTTTGGGTGAATTGGGGTCTGAGAGAGGGGTTGCCAATTTCTGAAAGGTATTGGTCAATATATTTCGGAAAAGGGTTCAGCTGCTCATAAACAGGCCGGTTGATGGTGCGACGGTAAACAAGATAGGCCCTCAGGTCATATCCGGCGATCTTCATCAGGTTTTTGCTGAGGTAGATATAAGGGAAGAGATCGGTGCGGTGCAATTCAAAGCTTGTATCACGGGGAATGATCTGCCTGCCGTTCATGTTGGTATTTTCCAGCCGGGTGCCCACTTTTAATACGATATCCTTTCCAAATGTCTTTGATCCCTGCAAGTAAAGGGCATTGATATTTTCTTTGTAATCAAAGGTGTTGGTGCGACCAGGGTCTTTCGTTCTTATACCTGCTATTTCCTTGTAGTATTCGGTCTCACTGCTGAAGTTGAGCATAGATGTTTTTATACCACTTTCAATGGTTAATTTCTTTTTCAGCTTTAATTTAAGGTCAGACTGGGCCGTAAACAGTCTCCGCTTCGCATCGCTTGCGCCATCTCCTCCGGTGGTAGCCGGGAACGGAGTGTAATAATTAGTGAAGAATACCTGGTCAGACTGGTTTTTTGAATACGAGAAATAGATGTCACTGGTCCACTCCGAACCAAGCGAATCAATTTTTAGTTTGCCCTGTATTCCATTGCTGAATGTAAGAGAACTTCCATCGTTATTCACTTTATTCAGGTTCTCACTTATCAGTTGCCCCGTACTTATTTTTTTGATCTGGTTCAGGTTCTCCGACTTATTGTTATAATCATTCAGTGTAATGCTTCCTGCAAAATCAAGACTCCATTTTTTACTGAGGTCAACCACATAGCCATAACTGGTAAAATAAACATATGCGGGATATTTGGTGAAAGCATTCTGTCCAAGTGTGGTATCATCAAAAAGGCGGTCCGTTCTTATTCGTTCAAAATTATTCCGGTTGCTGAAGTTCAGGTTGATATAGTAACTTTTTTTGCCGTCGTTGTTATTGAGGTTGAAACCCACAAACCGGTTGCCGTATGTACCCTGCTGCATACCAGTGGTTACGCTGCCTGTTAAACCAATTTTAATTCCCTTCTTTAAAACCACATTCACCACGCCACCACTGCCGGAAGCATCATATTTGGCAGAAGGGGTCCTTACTATTTCGATTTTTGAAATCGCATCGGGGGGCAGACTTTTCAACATGGTAGCCACATCTGCGGCACTCATTTTTACTTCTCTTCCATTGATCTGTACTGTGGCTGGTGTAAGGCTGCTGATATAAATATTACCATCCTGGTCCACAAAGAGCCCGGGTGTTTTTTCAATCACTTCATATCCGCTGGTAGAAGCGGCCACTAAATTTTCGGGATCAACGATGGTCTTATCATCTTCTTGCCGCATTAGTGGCTTTTTGGAAGTAACCACTGCCGCATCCAGTGTTTTACCGATTGGTCCGGCAGAAAAAGTAAAAACGGATTGATTGCCCGAAACGGAGATCCCTTTTTCAATTGGAAGGTAATTGATGGAACTGATGCTGACGGTATAGTTATTTCTTTTGGTTAGTTTGAATTTGGCAATCCCGCTGCTATCGGCCGCTTTTGTGATCACGTGTGTGCTGTCTGATCGGTTAGTGACAGTTACCGAAGCGAAAGGTACCGGCTCTTTTTTTTGATTCACTATTTTGATAGTAATAATTGTTTCTTCCCCTGTTTGAGCTACTTGTGAATGAGCGGGTACTGATATAAATAGAAGGCTAACAAGGAAAATGGGGAAGTAAATTTTTCTCATTCAGGTGATTTATTTAAATATAGACAACAGGGTGTGGAAGATTTTCTACAAAACCCCTTTCCAGAGGTGAAAATATCCATTATCAGGCAAACAAAAGAATGGCCTGATAGTTGGATTTCCTAAAGAAAGTTTAAATTATGAAAAAACTGATGTTGTTGTCTCCTGTAATTCTTACGGTAGTTTGTTTGGCTTGTTCGGATAGCAAAGGAAGATACATTGATCTGTCAACCGGGAAAGCCATCGAGGTAAGTAAAGATGAGAAAACCGGGTTTATGGTCAATAAAGAGACAGGTGAAGCGCTGTACATTTATGTGGACACAAAGAGCCATGATACTATCTATGCAAAAACCGGGAAAGTAATTAACGGCCATATTATACTGGGCGGTGAGAGTAAATATGTGTTTGATGAGGATGAAAAAGTAAAAACTGGTGATAACGGGAATGTGGAGTATAAAGATGGTGACAAAAAAGTGAAAGTGGAAAATGACGGGGATATTAAAATAAAGGATGGTGACAAAAAGGTAAAGATAGACGGCGAAACAGGAGAGAGGAAAACAAAGAGTGATTAAGGTTATCCTATAGACCATAAAAGGGCAAAGCTGTCTCCGGGCAGCTTTGTCCTGTTTAAAGCAATACCTGTTTGATCAGGTTGCTTTTTTTTTGTTGTCATGGTGTTTTTTCGCCTCGTCAATAGAGTGGGTAGTATGTATGTTCATTTCTTTTTTCGCCAGTTCCGCCAGTTTGACATAGAAATTTTTTAATGTCTCCAACTCTTTGGCTGTAAGATCCTCCACATCAACCAGCCGGTTGCTCGCTTTTGAAGAGGCCGCAATTAATTCATTCAATTTTAGTTGGATGGCCAATGTGTCTTTGTTTTGCGATTGCTGAATTAAAAATACCATCAGGAACGTAATTATAGTTGTCCCGGTATTGATCACCAACTGCCAGGTGTCTGAATAATGAAAAATAGGGCCGGTTATTACCCAACATATAATGATAACGAAGGCCATAATGAAGGCGGCAGGTTTGCCGGTTGCTTTGGTGGCCCGTGCTGAAAATTTTTCAAACAGGACTGAAACAGGCTGACTCATAGTAAGTAGATTTATTTTTGTATTTATGATCTCAACTGTAATTTAGTCTTTCATTTTTAAAGATGGTTAAGTTTACTACTACCATACACAGGTTTGAAAGTAAAGGGGAGAAAACCGGCTGGACGTACTTTGAAGTGCCTATAGATCTTGCGCAAGAATTAAAACCGGGTAATAAGAAAGAATTTAAAGTAAAAGGAAAACTGGATGCCCACCCCATCAAAAGAGTATCACTTTTCCCGATGGGTGGAGGTAAGTTCATTTTAGTGCTGAATGCTGCATTGCGAAAAGCAATCGGCAAAAAGCACGGAGCGATGTTGAAAGTACAACTGGAAGCAGACAACAGTGAGTTCATATTCAATAAAGACTTTATTGACTGTCTGAATGATGAACCGGTGGCCAATAAATTTTTTCAAAGCCTGGCTGGCTCCCATCAACGGTATTTCAGCAAATGGATAGACGATGCAAAAACAGAGCCTACCCGGGTAAAAAGGATCGCTCTTGCGGTAAATGCACTTGCCAAACAATGGGGTTATGGGGAAATGATCAGGGCACAAAAGAAAGATGCCTGATAACTTTACCTGCCAGGGAAGCACTTCTCTCCAATTATTTCATTTATTTGCAACATGATTAGTTCAGTTCACGACTTCAAAAACCCATTCTTTATCGGGGTGGCCGGTGTAGGGATGAGTGCTATTGCCCAATATTTAAAAGGAATTGGAAAAAGTGTTTCAGGCAGCGACCGGTTCTTTGTTCCCGGAGAGTACAATGAAGTAAAAGAAAAACTAACCGCTGCCGGAATAGATTGTTTTGTTCAGAATGGAGAAGGGATCACTGCAGACACAGACCTGGTTGTAGTATCCACTGCCATTGAAGATACCGTGATGGAAGTGCAAAAAGCAAAACAGCTGAATATCCCCATCATCCGCAGGTCAGAACTGCTTTCTATAATTGCTTTAAGTAAGAAAACAATTGCGGTAGGTGGCACCAGTGGCAAAAGTACCACCAGTGCCATGCTTTTTGATATTTTAGAATTTGCAGGGTTGCAACCAAGTATCATCAGTGGTGCGGGATTAATAAGTATAATCAAAAGCGGAAAGATCGGTAATGCCAAGGTAGGAGCAGGTGAGTGGCTGGTAGTGGAAGCGGATGAAAGCGATGGATCTATTGTGCAATACAAACCGGAGATAGGGTTATTGTTGAATGTGGACAAAGATCACCAGGAGATTGCCGAGCTGATGGAATTGTTTGAAACATTTAAGCAGAACAGCAACCGGTTTGTTGTGAACCAGTCACATCCTTTGTCAAAACAATTGTCGCAGGAACTGGCCAATGATTTTTCTACTGATGTCAGCCAGCCTGCCGGGTATGTGGCCTCCGGCTTTAATCAAAACGGGTTGGAGATATCATTTAAGATAAATGGAATTGATTTCAGCCTGCAGGTGGTTGGAAAGCATAATATGGAAAATGCACTTGCTGCTGCTGCCGTTGCCGCCCAGGTGGGAGTCGACCTATCCATTGCGGCTGCTGCATTAAAAAATTATGAAGGCATTTATCGGCGCCACCAGGTATTGGGAAAAAAACATGGGGTGTGGTTGATCGATGATTACGGGCATAATCCCGTGAAATGTGCCGCTGCTATCGCCGCCTGCCAGCCGGTTGCACCAAAAGTAATTGCGTGGTTTCAGCCACATGGGTATAAACCTACCAAATTCCTAAGGGATGATTTTGTAAAAGAGATCGGTAATGTGTTGCGTCCGGAAGATGAAATATGGATGAGTGAGATCTTCTATGCCGGCGGAACAGCTGTAAAGGATATTTCTGCCAATGACCTGATCAATGATCTGAAAGCATTGGGGAAGCCGGCTTTTTTTGCAGCGGACCGGAATGATTTTTTAAAAATGGCAAGGCCTCATTTGACTGATGACTGTGTATTATTATTAATGGCCGCCAGGGATCCTTCGCTGGAGCAATTTGCACAGCAGGTATGGAAAGAATTATAGTTCTTGTTTAACCGGCAAATTCAACAACGTTCTCCTTTGTTACGGGTAAAAACATATACCAGCACAAAGCCATAAGTAAACCGGGGTGTGGTGCATCGTTAAGAGTAGTATCTTTTGAAAAACGGACCGAAGGGTCTCCATTTTCGGTACTAAGGCTGCAAACAACAAATGGATTTTCTTTTGACTCTTTATATAAGATAAGCTCGGCCAATGGATTATTTTGGATAACGTAGTAAAAACGTTCCTCATTTACAGTAATGAAGTGCTCTTTGTTTTCAGTACCCAGTTCCCCGATTTTAAAACCGTATTCTGTTCTGAGAACTGTCTTATTTCTCCGAAAGCCTTCTTTACGGATCAGGAATATCCTTTTTTCACTTTCACAATCCACCCGGGCAGAATTAGAAAAAGGATTTAATGTGAGGGTCAGCAGTTTTTTATTATCCTTGTATAACTTGTAGACTTCGTTATTATTGGTTCCTGAGGTTGATTCCCATCTCATAATACAAGATTTAGTGGCGGTTAATTTTGGGAGAAATTACAACCCTTTATTGCAGGCAGCAAGTGGTTAACCTAAAATTAATACTAACTTCATATTGCGAATGATCTGGTGCAGAACCTGTGGAAAACCTGGCAGTACTGCACAAATTATCTGGGAAAGGAGTTTTGCAACTCATTAATTATCAATCATGATAACAGAAAGAGAACAAAAATTTTTGGAAAGGGCCATCGAGCTTTCCCGGCAGGGGATGAAAGGTGGTAAAGGCGGACCATTTGGTTGTGTGGTGGTTTTAGGAGATAAAATAGTGGGTGAAGGGTGTAACCAGGTCACTTCCTCCAATGACCCTACGGCGCATGCCGAAGTGGTGGCCATCCGCAATGCCTGTACAAAGCTGGGAACTTACCAATTGTCTGATTGTGAAGTGTACACCAGTTGCGAACCCTGCCCGATGTGTCTCGGCGCCATTTATTGGGCACGACCTAAAAGGGTAGTGTATGCCAATACAAGAGAAGAAGCGGCGGAGATAGAATTTGATGACGATTTTATTTATAATGAGATCGGTGCCGCTATGAAAGACCGGAAAATTCCCTTTGTGCATGCGCCCCATCCAAAGGCCAAAGCGGTTTTTGAAGACTGGAAAAATTGGGAAGGGAAAAAAAAGTATTGATCAGCCTTTTAGCATTCTGCTTATTACAAAATAGCTAAGGACGATCAGCAGTATCAGGATGAGGATGGAGATATACAACCAGGGCTGGTCTTTAATAACCATCTTTTCACGGCGGCGTTTTTTCTTTTCGGTTTTCTTCTTCAGGTCACGGTTCAGCATTTCCACCATGTATTGCAGCTGTTCTTTATCCTTAAAATCCTGCAAACCTTCTAAGGCATCATCTTCAAAGTCGCTTTGCAACAATTGCTTTTCCACCTCGTGTTTTTTTTCTTCAGTCAGTTTGCCCTGCAGGTACAGCAACAGGGTTTCCTGGTCAACCTCGGTGGAAAGATGGGATAATATGTCTTTATAATTTTCGGCCATTTTATTTCTTCGTCATTTCGTCCTGCAACTTTTTTTCGATCAGTATCTTCAGGTTTCGTTTGCCATTTTGAATATAACTTTTTACCTGCAGCATGCTGAAGCCTGTTTCATCACTTACCTCCTGGTAACTTTTCTTTTGAAGGTAAAACAAAGTTACACATTGCTGTTGCTCGGCGTTTAGTTCTGTCAAAGAAGCTTCCATCAATGTCAGCGTGTGATCATTAAGCAATAATGCCTGCCGGTCTGTTTCCTCATCCGGTTTGGTAGCCAGCCGGTCGTTTAGTTCAGTTGTTGCCTTTCCATGCCGATCCCGCAGTTTCATCAGGCAATGGTTCTTGGCCACCATGTACAGCCAGGATTTGAAATATTCTACTTTATATTTTTGTAACTCCTGTATTACCTTCAGGAAGATCTGCTGCACACTGTCTTTGGCTTCTTCTTCATTTTTAAGGTACTTCATGCTCACACCGAGCAACAAAAGGGTGTACCGCTGCAACAAAATGCCCAGCCATTCATTATTATGGTCGGCATAAAACTGTTCCAGCAGTTCCTGGTCGCTCCTGTCTTTATACTTGTCACCTTTCACAAGCGGAAAATAAGTATTTGTTTTGTATATGATGCAGGTTTTTGAGATTTGAATAAGATTTTGTTACCCTGATTTTATATCTTTCATTAAATAATAATAAAATGGAGTATGCACTTATAGCAGTCCCGGCAGCGCCGGTGCGACGAAAGCCCAATCACCGGAAGGAGATGGTGAACCAGTTATTATTTGGTGAAGCTGTAAAGGTTCTTAAAGAAAAAGGCGACCTCTGGATAAAGATCAGAAGCCTGCATGATGGCTACGAGGGTTGGATGACAAATACGATGGTTGTGGAAGTGGGTGCCGACATAGCAAATACAAGATCAGTTTATACAACTGCCAGTCTGCTGAATACTATTGCTATTGGAGATAAGACTATGCAGATCCCCGCAGGATCATCTCTCCCATTTTTTGATAACGGTGCCGGAAAACTGCGAGAGCATGTCTTTACCTGTTCCGGAAATGTTTTGAACAGGGATGCACAGCAGCCCGGCGGTTCATTATTGGAGGAATTAACAACGGCATGGCTCAACGCTCACTACTTGTGGGGCGGCCGTACACCATGGGGGGTGGATTGCAGCGGGTTTGTACAGGTGATCTATAAAATAATGGGTTTTGATCTTCCCCGTGATGCCTGGCAGCAGGCACAGGAGGGGTCGTCTGTAAAGAAATTCAGTGAGACGCAACCGGGAGACCTGGCCTTTTTTAACAATAAGGAAGACATCGTTCATGTGGGCATTTTACTGGGTGGTGATAAGATAATGCATGCATCAGGAAAGGTAAAGATCGACCGGATTGATAAAAAGGGAGTAACGGATGCAGCAACAGGAAAAAGAATACTGTCATTAAAGGCGATACGGAGAATCTGCTAATCGTTCCCGCCTTAATAACAGTATTGTTTAACATTAAATCTTGTGTTATGAGAAAACTATTTCTTGTTATTTCTGCAGGTGCTTTTTCCATTTTTGCAACGGCCCAGAAAAATGAATCAGCAGAAAAGACTCCTTTAACAGCTTATGTTGGTGTTTTGGCCGGCGGATGTGTGGATAATCCTTTTTCATTTATGGGTGGCGTTGAGAAAAAAATGAGCCCCCATCTTACACTTTCAGCTGATCTGCATTTTTGGAATACCGGCTACGAATGCTTTTGTGATAGTATGTATTCACAAGGGAAGTTCAAATCATTTACACCTTCAGTAAAACTTACATACAGTACGGGTAAAAGAGAAGGTATGGGCTTTGTGGTTGGTGTGGGAGTGGGTTATATGTTTGCAAAGGACAGGGGTACAGAACAACCCTACTCTTATGATGTGATCACTAACACTAATATTCTAAATGATAAACAGCTTACCAAAGGCATCTGGGATTTTAACAGCATCGCTCCATCATTTAGCCTGGGCGTTGGATTCCGGGTACTGAAAATACCAGTCACTTTTCAATCGGTCTATTATTTTGCTAATACCACTGAGGGCTGGATGGCCACTGCCGGTGGTGCCGGGTTTAAGATCGGGCTCAGACGGATCAAATAATTATCAACTTGATTTACACAGGAATTGTTTAAGAGAAGACTCCCTTTATCCATTTTGTTATTGCCATGTCCCAGCCCAGCATTTTGAATGCCGTATAAAACAGGATCACCGCAAAGATCTTTTTTAATGTTTGCTGGTTAATGGCCAGGGCCATCTTGCTGCCAAAGAATCCACCAATAAGAAACCCGGCTGCCAGTAATCCTACGATCCGCAGGTCAATAGGAGTGCCTGCTTTCTGGCATTGATGATAATAGTATATTGAAGCAAGAATAACAACCGGTAATGTAAGAACGGCCAGAGAACTGCCCTGCGCCTGGTGTTGTGTGTAGTTCATAAAAAAAACCAATGCAGGCACCATGATGATTCCTCCGCCAACTCCTACAAGGCCGCTTAGCATACCTGCAGCGAGACCTATCAGCAAGGCTGTTACTATTAATTGTGTGGTCATAGTATTTTTTGAAAGGTTATCCACTGGTTATTTAGTAAAAGTTTCTTTATATAAATTGATGGCTTCATTAATGACCCGGCAGGCGATCAGCTGATCCTGGAAATTATCAATCTCCACTTTTTTATTCTCCAGTACTTTATATTGTTCAAAGAAATTTTTCAGCTCCAGTAAAAAATGGTGCGGCAAGTCTTCCATTCTGCTGATGTGATTGACAGAAGGGTCTTTGGCTGCTACAGCAATGATCTTGTCATCCACCTGGCCGTTATCTATCATTTGCATATTGCCGATCACATTGGCTTCTACCAAACAAAGCGATTGAATGGATTGTGAGCAAAGTACCAGTATATCCAGCGGATCGCCATCCAGCCCTAATGTTTGTGGGATAAATCCATAATTGATCGGGTATTGAAAAGAGGAGTAAATAACCCTGTCGAGCCTGAGCAATCCGGTGTCTTTATCCACTTCATATTTTGACCGGGTACCTTGTGGAATTTCTATTAAAGCATTTACAGTTGACGGGGCCTTTTCTCCGTAGTGGGCACCGTGCCAGGGATGTTTTACTGTTAGCATGGTAAGTCAGTGAGTTTACAAGTTCAGTAGTTACATTATTTGCGACAGGTATTTACCGGGTCAGCTTCATTCCAATGTAGGTGGCCAATAAACATGATACTACACTGCCGGCGACATATAAAAAAAACAAAGCCGGCTTTTGTTCTTTTAGTAAACCAATGCTTTCCAGCGTAAAAGCAGAGAAAGTGGTAAACCCTCCGCAAAGACCCGTCATAAGAAATAGTTTCCAGCTTTCATTACTGTCGAATGACTTAAAACTCAACCCCCAAAAAATGCCGATCAACAAACAACCGGCAGCATTTACGGCAAAAGTTCCCCATGGAAATGAATGGCCATACATTGCCGTAAACCAGCGCTGACAAAGATACCTGGCCATGCTGCCAAGGCCACCTCCTAATCCTACCAGCAATAGATTGTTTATCATTTCAGACTGTCGTTTGTAACTGGTTTATTTATTATCGTATCTGAATCATGCTGATACAGGTATTTCAGATCAACTAACCAGGTACCATTTACCCGGAGCACTTTCAATGTATCGGGATCATTTTTAAAGGAGTTGGAAAAAATGATGATACTGGTGGAATCATTCACATTAACGATCGGCTGATGAATACGGATAGAAGAGCCCCTGTATCCATCTTTTACGGACTGTTCAGTTCTTTGATAACTCCGTTCGGCCACATCCAGGTATTCCAGGTTGGAGGAATCCCGGAGCATAAAAGTACCGGCTTCCAAAAATTTTCCGTCAAGCGCAGCCCGGATGAAATTTCTTGCAGCATCTGCATAGTTGTCCGATTTTCCTGCGGGTTTATCTTTGGTTTTGCAGGCTGCAACTACGATCACAAGAATTAAAAATGCAGCAGAATATTTTTTCCTCATAATGCAAAGTACAAAAAAAAGGATGACGTTCTTTGATCAAACTAAAAAGCACTCCTTTGGAGTGCTTTTTAAAATGTATTTCAGAATGTATTAGTCTTTCAATTTTTCCAGGCTTTTCAGTGCATCCTTCATCTCTTTCATTTTTTCAGGGTCCAGTGATTTTAAAGCGCTGTCTAATTTCTCCAATCCTTCTTTAAGAGAATCCGCATTCATCAAGTTATTCATTTTGTCATTGATACCGACAGTATCTGCATCGGTGCCAAATCCATCCAATCCGCCACTTTTACCAGCCTGGTCCATACCCATTTTCATTAAGGTACCCATGCTGAAATCCACTTTCCATTCACCGCCTTCTTTTTTAAGCGGGAATTCAACTGTTTTATCATCTTTAGAAGGATTGGTTACAGATACAGTAGCCTTATCGCCATCAATTTTAGCTTCACCGATCTTCATGTTCTTAAAATCTTCTGAAGGGTCTTTATCAGCAGAATCTTTCTCTTTGCCCAGGGTACCTTTCATGTCTTCTGCCATTGTCATCGCCTTTTTCATCATTTCCATAGTCCCTTGGCTTTCTTTGGTAGCCAGTTTAGCAGCGCCTTCCATGTCTTTTTTTGCCATTCTTTCAAAAAAAGCAACCAGGACTGCCTTTGGATCATTGGCCACTTTGTCTTTTCCTTTACAAGCAACTACCAGTGTAATGACAGCAGTGACAATGAGTAAGGAGGTTAATAGTTTTTTCATTATGTGTATGTTTGGTTTTTTGATGCACAAATGTAAGGGTTACCCCGGCATTTTACTATTTAAACTGCTGTCTTTTTATCAACCGGCAGTTTTCATTCAGAAAGATGTCGTCTGTAGTAACGCCATAGGGAATGGTGTCCAGCCTGACATATTTGGATAAGGCCCCGCCCAACGATTTGTTGAGTGACTTAAATACAAACTCGGAGCAATACATCACGTCATCACTCTGGTAATTGAAAAAAAGATCAAATTTCAAACCGGCATTGAAGCTTCCACGGACCACAGAACGCAGCTTTTCTTCCTGTCCTTCTTTAAGTGAATAGCGGTAAATGCCAAATGCATTATTTTCTGCCGGTGTACAAAAGCTGTCCAGCGGATCTCTTCTAAGTTTTTGAGAGGGGTTATAGATCCCGCCAAGCGCATGGTACACAAATGGGGTATCGTTTTCTATGAATACCAGGCCACAGTGTGAAAAGGAAGTGTCTTTACGGTTCATGCTGCGGGCTGCCCGGCTTACCTCATCAGTACCGTTCCGGAAAATCACATCTCCATTTTGAAGTAGTGTTTTAGCACTGTCGATTACCCGGAAACGGGCCGCCAGTTCGGCCGGGGATGGGTAGTACGATCCTTGTATTGTTCTCGTCTTGCACGATAACAATAAAAAAAGCAGGAATAAAAAGAGGGGAGTGCTTCTCTTCATTCCTGCAAAATAATATAAGTTTTCGTTCTATTCCGGCTTGTCTTTCTTTATTATTGGTGGCGTTTGCCGGTTGGCATATTCTTCTGCTTCTTTTTCATGCTCCTTATTATATGCCTTGATGATGGCCTTCACTAAGCGGTGGCGCACCACATCTTCTTCATCCAGTTCAATATGTGCAATGCCATCAATATTTCTTAAGATGCGGGTGGCCATTTGCAAACCACTGCGCTGGTTTCTCGGAAGGTCCACCTGCGTCATATCACCTGTAATGATGGCTTTGGCATTGGCGCCGATCCTTGTCAGAAACATTTTTATCTGCAGTTCGGTGGCATTCTGTGCTTCATCCAGGATGATGTAGGCATTGTCCAGCGTACGGCCCCGCATATAGGCCAGCGGTGCTATTTCAATGGTCCGGGTGGTCATATAGTAACCCAGTTTATCAGCCGGTATCATATCATCCAGGGCATCATACAAAGGACGCAGGTAGGGATCGATCTTTTCTTTCAGATCGCCGGGAAGAAAACCAAGGCTTTCACCCGCTTCCACAGCAGGCCGGGTAAGAATGATCTTTTTTACCTGTTTATTTTTTAATGCCCGCACTGCCAGCGCCACTGCAGTATAGGTTTTACCCGTACCGGCAGGGCCAATGGCAAATACGATGTCATTCTTTTCAGATTCTTGTACCAGTTTTTTCTGGTTGGCGGTTCTGGCCCGTACAGATTTTCCGTTGGGACCAAATACCAGTACTTCGTTGGGGTTCTTTTCCCTGAAATGGTCGATCACTTCGGCATCATCACCGCCCAGTACCTGCTCAAAGTAGTTCTGGCTCATATGGCCATTCCTTTCGAGGTACGATACGATGAGGGAGATCTTTTCCCGGGCGGTCTCAATCTGTTCCGGAGCGCCGCTCAGCTTAAGCTGGGTGCCACGGGAAAGGATCTTTAGCAGGGGAAATTTCTTTTTGAGGATGTCGAGTTTGCCGTTGTTTACACCAAAAAATTCAATAGGGTTTACGGTTTCGAGGTTGATGATAGTGTCTGTCAATTCACTTCAATTTTAGTGGTTCTTGTTTCTTCGTCATGGTGAGCAAAGTCGAACCATGTGTAACAAAGCCGGCGAAGAGCAGTACCGGATTAATTTGCGTCTTCTGACCATTCTCAGAAGCGGGGCTGCCAACTGGCAGGGTTGCTCTTCTTCACCAATATTACTTCGCAATATTGTTTCTGCCTAAAGTTACTTATTCACAGTTGTGAATAGAGAATTGAGCCACAAATATTTAGTTAATGATTTTTTAACTATGATGGCAATCATCCCTCCGGCTGTGCTATATCAACCATTCCGGGAATGTGTTGTTATATTTTTATAACATGACAAACGAAACGAAACCAATCAAACGCAGTATGCAACTGGCACCGCTGAGCCGGGAACATCATGACGGGTTGTTATTTGCCTGGAAAATAAAGCAGGGATTAGAGAACCACGCATCGCTGGAGGCCATGGGCAAATATGCATCCTGGTACTGGCGGCATCATATCAAACCACATTTTTTCCAGGAAGAAAAAATACTGATGCCTTATATGCCGGAAGGTCATCCTATGGCTAAAAGACTAAAAGAGGAACATGATCATATACGGGAATTAATTATTGAATTGGGTGATGAGGCAGATAAAAGACATTTATTACTGCTCTGCGATCTGGTCAGTCAGCATATCCGTTTTGAAGAAAGGGAATTGTTTGGTTACCTGGAAGAATTACTTACATCCGAACAATTAGATACCGTGTTCAAACAACTGGAAGAGCACCCGGTTTCCTGCGAGGAAGAATGGAAAGATGAGTTTTGGGTAAAGAAATAGTTTGGACTCAGAAATAAAAGCAGCTGCCTGTTAAATATTTTGGAAAACGCTTCGTTTTAATGTCAGCCTTGTAATAAAATGATATTATCATTTTATTTTGGCTGCTGTAATGCACCGAAACCTGCTATTTATCATACTGCTTACCGGCCTGTCTGCCACCGCCCAATCTGTAAAGATCTATGGAAAAGTAACCAATGCGAAAATGGAGCCGCTTGCTTTTGCCAGCGTACAGGTAAAGGAGTATAAAGAGGGCAGCGTTACCAAAGAAGATGGCAGTTATGAGTTAGAACTGGAAGAAGGAAAATATGACCTGGTATTTAGCATGGTAGGATATAAAGTGCAGGTCATTACTATTATAGTTGGCAAAAAGGGCTATTCTAAGGACATCATCATGGAGGCTGCAGATGCCACTAACCTTTCTGAAGTCATCATAAAAGGAAAAAACAAAGACAAAGCCGAAGAGTATATCCGCAATGTAGTAAGAGGCAAGGATGCTATCGAAGCAGCAGCCGGCGCTTATTCCTGTACTGTTTATATTAAAGCATTGCAGGAAGATTCCATGGCTTTTAAAAAGCCAAAGAAAGGAATAAAGAATGACTCACTGATAAAAGCAGGGCAAGCCAATGCTGAAATGAACCGGATGGCTTTGGCTGAAATTGTGCTGCGGCTCGACCGGGAATCTGCCCGGCGAATAAAAGAGGAAAGAACCGGTATCAGCAAAAGAGGAAATTCATCCAGCCTGTTTTTTCTTTCTACCACGGAAGCCGATTTTAATTTTTATAATAATATTGTAAGCATTCCTTCTATTTCCCAAACACCTTTTCTGTCGCCGCTCAGCTATAGCGGCCTGCTGGCTTACCGGTATAAAACATTGAAGACAAAGATCATAAACGGGAGAAAAACGTACACGATCAGTATAAAGCCCCGCCAACTCAGTAATGCAACGGTTGAAGGCGAGATCACCATTGCCGATAGCCTGTGGGTGGTGCTGCATACACAACTACGACTGCCAAAATACCATTTAGCAGAGTATGATTTTTTTGAAGTGGAGCAGCAATACGAATTGGTGAATGGAAAAGCATGGATGATAACCCGGCAGGAACTGACCTATAACGCTATCTCAGATAAAAAAAGATCTTCCGGCCGCACCGTGGTTACGTACAACAATTTTGAACTGGGAAAGCAGTTTGATATTAAACATTTTGGCACCGAACTAAGTTCGGCATCTGCGGAAGCTTATAAAAGAGACAGCAGTTTTTGGCAAAGCAACCGTACTGAGCCGCTGACAGAAAAGGAGGTACGATTTATTCATTATAAAGACAGTGTGTTCCAGGCCACGCATACAAAGGCCTATCTTGATTCAATAGATCGCAAGACCAACCAGGTTACATGGCAGAAAATAGTTTACAAAGGGCAGGTGTTTAATAACCATGAAAAAAGAAGACGGTGGACCCTGCCGCCACTTTATACACTATATCAGCCATTTCAGTTTGGTGGTACACGTATCCAGCCTTTCTTTTCTTATTTCAAAACCTATGAGTCACGAAAAAATATTTTTATCAACTCGAATGTGAGTTATGGCATCCGTAATAAAGATATCAATGGAAGTATTCGGGTAAGCCGTTTATATGATCCGTTTCATCGGGGCCTGTTTCATATCAGTTTGCAAAAAGATTTCGAAGCTATCTTTAATGGCGATGCCTGGATCAATATGATCAAACGGAGTAATGTGTACCTGCACCAGGCAGTGGGTCTGGGGCATAGTGTGGAGCTGGCTAATGGTCTTTACCTGTTCTCTGATGCAGAATTTGCTTTCAGAAAGTCGGTAAGTAATTATAAAACGAATGACCGGGTAGATAGCTTGTTTGGCAATGTGCTGGATGATAACGTGGCGGTTGATTTTTCCTCTTACAATGCAGTATATGGAAAGCTGCGATTGGAATATACTCCCCGGCAACGTTATATTAGAGAGCCAAAAGAAAAAGTGATATTGGGTTCAGCCTGGCCTACTTTTTATGTACAATGGCGAAAAGGTATTCCGGGACCAATGAAAAGTGTGATCGATTTTGATTACCTGGAATTTGGGTTGCATCAATCCGCCAAGCTGGGCGTGATGGGCACTTCTACCTATTCCATCAAATCTGGTTCTTTTCTGAATCGAAAGGATATTCGTTTGGTGGACTATAAATACCAGCGTCGGGGTGACCCGATCTTATTTATGAATCCCAGTGAAGCCTTTCAATCGCTGGATTCAACGTTTGCCACCTTCAACCGTTTTTATGAAGGGCACTATATACATGAGTTCAATGGGGCTTTGCTGAATAAGATCCCGGTTTTCAAAAAAATAGGCTTAAGGGAAATTGCAGGCGCCGGTTTTTTAATTGCCCCTGAAAGAAACCTTCGCTATGCAGAAGTATTTACCGGTGTGGAAAGGGTTTTTAAATATCCATTTAACCTCTTGGGCAAATTTAAGCTGGGTGTGTATGTAGTGGGTTCTGTTGCTAACCAGTTCCGTAGCCCTGTACAATTTAAGATCGGTATTACTACCTGGGATAGGAGGAGAGGGAAATGGTTTTGAACGTAATTACTTTTTGATGTTTTTAAAACCAATTGGTTCTCTTTCCTTCCATAACCGCTTTCTTCCTTTTTTTCTTCTTTCTCATCCATCATGTTTTCAATGGCATCATAGATCTGGTTTAGTTGCTCAATATGATTGGTAACTGTTTGTTTTATTTCGTTTATTTCATAAGCCAGGTCTTTGTAGTTAAGGGCAAATTGGCGCAGCGCAATGAATGCCCTTACGATAGCGATGTTCATTTTGACTGCTTTGTCGCTTCGCAGTATAGAAGCCAGCATGGTAACACCGTGCTCCGTAAAGGCAAAAGGTGTTGCAGTTACATTACGTTTCATCTGTGATGCGGTCACAATTTGTGACCGCATCACAAAATCATTCACCTTTTACCAGGTAAGAGCTATGTCTATGGTATAGTTTTGAATGCTGAAATACTCAAAACTGGTTTTCTAAGGTCACAATCTGTGACCTTAGAAAATATGAGTTAACTGGTCACAATTTGTGACCAGTTATTTAGTGCTAAAAAAATTATTTACCCGGCTTCAGTATCTGTCTCTTATACACATC
>JBEBIF010000033.1:0-17091 GCA_040080515.1 Chitinophagaceae bacterium
CTGAAAGACCATCCGGACATTTCAGACACCACCAAAAAAAGGGTGAAAGAACTGGCGTTGGCCCTGGAATACGAACCCAATACTTATGCAGTACAATTAAGAACCCGCCAGAGCAATGTGCTTGGCATCATGGTTCCTACGATTGATAATTTCTTTTATGATTCTTTTATCGCCGCTGTAGAAGAAGAAGCCAGGCTTCATGGCTATTCTGTAATGATCATGCAATCGAGAGATAAGGTACAGATTGAAACGTCCAACCTTTTACTGTTCCGCAAAAACATGGTGATGGGGCTTTTTGCCTCTGTTTCCATTGAAACGGAAGATATGCTGCCCTTTCATAAAATGGAAGAAATGAAAACACCGGTGGTTTTCTTTGACAGGGTACCAGAGACCGGTAATTACAATAAGGTATGCCTGGCTGATCAAATAGCTGCAAAAATTGCTGCAGAGGCCATAATAGAAAAAAAGAAAAAAAATGTGCTGGCCCTTTTTGGGCATCCGCATCTCAGTATAACAAGAAAAAGATGCACGTCTTTTAAAGAGGTGTTTGAAAAAAATGCTCCGCAAACAAAGCTTACCATCCAATACCCGGAGAGTATTGCTGAATCAAAGAAGGTTGCGTTGGAAGCACTCCAGTCCGCAGAAAGGCCCGATGTCGTCTTCTGTATGGGAGACCTTATCCTTATCGGTGTGATGTATGCCATTCATGAGTTAAAACTGAAAGTACCGGACGATATTGGCGTTATCGGTATCAGCAACGGGCTTATCCCAACCATGTATGATCCAAAGATCACCCATGTAGAGACGAGTGGTTATAAATTGGGCAAACTGGCATTTACACAAATGCTTACCTGTCTCAAAAATGGCCCTGGCATCGATGAGGTATTTCTTGAATCAATGCTGGTGGAAGGGGGCTCATTATAGCAGTAATCGCCTGATTAATTCACAGTATCCTTGTTTTTTACACCGCAAACGTTATAGTTTTAAGAAGCTGCTTGATATAAGATTTTAGTAGCTTATTTTACTATCAAACGATTGCATATGTCCACTTTCAAGATCAGGTTTTCCCTTTATCTCAATTATTTTGTTTTTGCCATCCTGCTGAACAGCGTAGGCATCCTTATTCAAAAATCGCAAAACCGGTATCATGTGGATGAGGTTACAGCAAGCTCACTGGAAGCATTTAAAGATCTTTCCATCGCTTTTGTTTCCTTTTTAGTAGGGTCTTTTTTACCAAGGCTTGGGTATAAAAAAGGGATGCTGATCGCATTAGCCATTGTTTTTGCCGGGTGCCTGGGAATGTACTGGGGCAATTCTTTTACGTCAGTCCGGATCTTATTTGCCTGCGTAGGCGTTTCCTTCGCTGTAATAAAAGTGTCTGTTTACTCAATGATAGGTCTGATAACAACGACGGAGAAACAACATGAAAGCCTGTTGAGTTCCATTGAAAGCCTTTTTATGATCGGGATCGCTGCGGGATTTATTGCTTTCCCTTTATTCTACAGCGATACCGACCCGGACGCATGGTTGCGTATTTACCTTGTTCTGGCGGCAGTGGTTGCTATTTCATTTCTCATTTTGCTTTTCTCAGACTTCAATATAAAATATGAAATTCCCGGAACCAGTCCCGGCAAAGATTTCAAGGAAATGATAAAACTGCTGAAGCGGCCATTGGTACTTGTATTTGCCGTTTCTGCATTCATGTATGTGATGACAGAACAGGGCATCATGAGCTGGATGCCCAGTTTTAATGAAAAAGTGTTGCTGCTGCCTGAGAAAATGAGTATTCTCATGACCGTAATATTGTTTTTATCAGTAGCATTGGGAAGGTTTATTTCTGCCCGGCTGGTAAAAAAGGTTTCGTGGCTTACCATTCTGACCTTTTGCCTGGTAGGCGCCGCATGTATGGTAATATTTGTACTTCCTCAAACACAGCATCTTCAACCCCGCAAAATTGAATCGTTGAAAGATATTCCCGTAATAGCTTATGTGTTCCCGCTTATTGGTTTGTTCTTTGCTCCGATTTATCCGTTGGTCAATTCATTTGTTTTAAGTTCTACTGAGAAAGTGTTGCACAGTCCTATGGCCTCCCTGCTTGTTTTCTTCTCCGCTATTGGAGGTACTCTCGGTTCCAGGCTTGTTGGCTATTTATTTAAAAATATTGGTGGACAAAAAGCATTTTATTTTGCTTTGATCCCGATGTCCATACTCTTGTTATGCCTGTTTTTTTTCGGTAGGATCTCAAAAAAGAAAAGTAGTGTATAAGATATACCGGCAACTTCCTTTAATTTACCAGGCATGGCGATAAACGAAACATATAAAACCTCTCCGCTGTTTGACGAAGTGCAAATGAACCGTACTTTCCCGGATGGAAAAACATTTGTTGATTGCTTGCCCAAATCACCCGCTGAAGAAATAAATGCCCGGTACGAGACGCAAAAAAATAAACCCGGCTTTTCATTAAAAGAGTTTGTACTGAAAAACTTCCAACTACCGGTTCCTCATTCAAATAGTTACAGCAGCGATGTCACAAAAAGTGTTGAAACAAACATTGAAGCCCTTTGGCCGGTACTTACCCGGCAACCTGATAAAGCTGGTGGCTCGCTTATTCCATTGCCTCATCCTTATATTGTTCCCGGTGGCCGCTTTGGCGAAATATATTACTGGGACAGTTATTTTACTATGTTGGGTTTAAAAGCCTCAGGCAACAAGGAGATGCTGGAGAATATGGTGAAGAATTTCTCTTACCTGGTTGATACATTTGGTTATATCCCCAATGGTAACCGCAGTTATTTCATCGGCCGCTCTCAACCACCTTTTTACTCTCTGATGATAAAACTGCTGAGTGAAGTAACAGTAAAGGAAACGCTGCTGACCTATTTACCACAACTTGAAAAAGAATACCAGTTTTGGATGAAAGGCGCTGAAGAGCTGAACGAAATCGCACCAGCCAAATACCGGGTCGTGAAAATGCCCGGTGGCGAGATACTGAACCGCTACTGGGATGAAAATGATACCGCCAGACCTGAATCGTTCCGCGAAGACATTGAACTATCCCATCAGTCATTGCAAGATCCGCAACAGCTTTTCCGTCACCTGAGGGCCGGTGCTGAATCCGGCTGGGATTTCAGCAGCCGTTGGTTCAAAGAGAACACTGATTTTGCCACAATTCATACTACAGATATTATCCCGGTTGACCTGAATTGTTTGCTGCTGCACCTCGAACAAACTATCGCTGCTGCATATCAATTAAATGATGAAAATGAAAAAACCAGCGACTATTTACTACTGGCTGAAAAAAGAATAAAGGGGATCAACCAATATTGCTGGAATGATGATGCCGGGTTTTATTTTGATCATGATTGGAAAATCAATGAGCAAACACGGTCGCTGACGCTGGCCGGAGCTACACCTCTTTTCTTTGCTGCTGCATCAAAGGAACAAGCCCGTAAGGTTAGCAGCGTTATTGAAGAAAAATTTTTACAGCCCGGTGGCGTTGTCAGCACATTGGAAAAAACAGGACAGCAATGGGATGCACCTAACGGCTGGGCGCCACTGCAGTGGATGACGATCACGGGATTGGAAAATTACGGACACACAGACCTGGCAAAAGAAATTGCCACCCGGTGGATCCGGCTAAATACAGCAGTTTTTAAAAGAACCGGAAAGCTAATGGAGAAATATAATGTAGTGGATACTCACCTGGAAGCGGGTGGCGGCGAGTATGAAGGGCAGGATGGCTTTGGCTGGACGAATGGGGTATTACTGGCATTGATAAAAAAATACGGTCCGGCAGAATAAGTTAATTATAAGGCCTCTAAAAGCAGGAATCCGTATGGTGGTATCACCAGGTGTTCCCTGTCATCTCCCACATCATATGTTTCCTCTTTCCAATGATCAAATAGCTGCGCTGATTGAATCCCCTGTTCTTTAAAAGCAAACCAGGTAAGATAAGAAGCTTTGTCTTTAAAATTAAACACACAAAATAATTCTTTATCACCCCATGTGCGGATAAACCCCGCTACATGGATGTTGTGCGGTGTCATCCATTCCAGGTTACTGTAATCGGCCACCATTTCCAGTTTTTTCCGGGTAGCAATAAGCCGTTGTGTGGCGCTGAATACTTTATGTTCTATTGTACCTGGTTCAGCAGACCTTTCATTTTTATTCCAGTCAATAACAGGCCGGTGCATCCAACGGTTGTCATAGCTCTTATCACTATCCTGCAAATAAGAATAATCATTGGTATAGCCAGCTTCATCTCCGTAAAATAGCATGGGGAGTCCGCCCAGAAAAAAACTATGAGCCTGCATCAAAATAATTTTCTGAACAGACAGATCTATGGCCCCCGTGTTATTTTGTTCGATCGCTTTTTCCAACCCGCATAAGGAGGCCAGTGACCCGCTGATCCTTGCATCCCCTGTTTTCGGGTTGGTGGAAAACAAAGCGCCTTTGGCCGGCGAGCCCTTATGTTCTCCTGAATAATACTCCTTCAGAAATTTTCGGTGTTCATACGGATCATACCCTGCCTGTTGTATCATGTAGTCATCATACCCAAGCCCGATATCATCATGGCACCGGGTATAAGTGATCCACGAGGTTCCGTAAGGTTTCTTCAGCAGCTCATGCTGTGCCGCCAGCATTACTTTCGTATCACCAGTTGCCAGCATGTCCCATTGCAATGCCATATGTGTGGCATTATAAGCAAAGTCGCATTCCTTAGCCAGGTAATTGCCTGTACCAAAATAATTCAGTATCTCTTTTGGCGCTACAATAGCTTCGCCAAGCAATGCCATTCCGGGTGCTGCTACTTCCACGCATTGCTTTATCAATCGCAGAATGGTATGTGCCTGTGGCAAATTTTGACAAGTAGTCCCTAATTGCTTCCAGATAAATGCCGGGGCATCGATCCGCAATACATCCACTCCTATATTAGCATAAAAGAAAATAGTGTCCAGCATCTCCACAAATACATGCGGGTTATTATAGTTAAGGTCCCACTGGTAATTATGAAACACAGACATTACCCATTTCTTACATTCCGGTATGTAGGTAAAGTTACCGGGAGCTGCTTCCGGAAAAATCTCCGGCATTGTTTTATCATATTCATCCGGCAGGCTGCGATCATTGTAGAAGTAATAGTAATCCTGGTACTTCCTTTCCCCTTGTCTCGCCTTGCGGGCCCATTCATGCTGGTCAGAAGTGTGATTGAGTACAATATCCAGCATCAGGTACATATCCTGCTGTTGCATTTTTTGTTGCAATGCGACCAGGTCTTCCAGTGAACCAAACCGCTGGTCCACCTTTCTGAAATCAGATACAGCGTAGCCACCATCACTTCTCTCCGGCGGACTTTCAAATAGTGGCATCAGGTGCAACAAGTTAACGCCCAGCTTTTCAAAATAATTCAACCTGGTGTTCAATGTGTTTATATCCCCACAAAAACGATCCACATACAAACTCATACCCGTGAGCTGGTTACTCAAAAACCAGTTGCCTATCTCCCTTTTCTCATCATCCCGGCTCTTAAGCTGTGCAGATCTGTTACTATTTGCCCTGATAATTACCTGTACCAGTTGTTGAAAATCCTTCTCCGCCTTGGGATGATGCTCATACAATTGCATATACAGGTCGAAGATGTCCGCCGTATTGGCCATGAACCGGGTATAGAATAAATTATCCTCACCGCTGATGTCAATTCCGGAAGCCTGTACTGCTTCATTTATTTGCTGATGTAATCCGTAATTATACATGCGTCAGTTAAAGATATCGTTGCTTAAATGTTTGAATGCCTCCATAGCACCCATATACTCGCAGGTTCTTGCGCCTGCTTTATTAGCATTGATGATGATCCGTCCCCATTCACTTTCTGGTAATGACTTTACCTGCGCCATTGTTTTATCAGAAAGCTGGTATAATACCGCTCCTACAAAGGCATCGCCGGCACCGGTTGTATCTACGGGTTTTATTTCAATACTGCTGAAGAGGGTCATTTTCCCGTTAGCACCAAGCAACGTTCCTTCCTTTCCCAATGTGATCGCAAATACAGCATCCAATTTTTCAAGGAAAATTACTGCTGCATCCTGAACGGTATGCATTTCTGTCAGCATCATGGCTTCTTCATCACTTACTTTAAAGAAATGACAGCTGCTTAAAAAATTCCAGCTTTGGTCAATGAATGTTTGCTGATCATGCTGAAATAATAAATGCCGGTAATTGGGATCAAAACTGATAAGGATATCCTGTTGTAATGATCGTTGCAGCAACCCCTGGTACGCCGCCTGCAAAGGGCCTGGTAAAAATCCGGTAGCGGACCCAAAATGAACAATTGAAAACTCTGAAAGATTGATGGCATCCACTTCTTCCCTGCTTAGCTGGCCATCCGCACCGCGGTTGAAATAAAAATCCCGTTCGCCATTTTCCATCAGGGAGACAAAGGCAAATGTGGTAAAATGAGATGCATCCTGCAGCATCCATTTTGTTGACACTCCAAAAGATTGCATCACATCAATCAAATGTTTGCCAAACGGATCAACCCCTACTTTGGCAGCCAGTTCCACTTTGCCACCCAGTGCGGCAATGGCAGCAGCAACATTGGTGGGAGCGCCACCCGGTTTCTTTAGAAAATTTTCACCATCTGATAACGCTTTGCCTTTATCGGTGCAGATCATGTCGATCAATGCTTCACCTATACAAAGTATCTTATTCATACACTAATGCATTATTTTATTTCCCATTGTTTCTAATGAGAGGCCTTTGGTCTCCGGCATCATTTTCCAGACAAAGAGCAGTTGCAATACCATCATGATGCAAAAGAAGCCAAAGATATATTCTCCGCCGAATTGGGTAAAGAACGGAAACACCAGTGAAATGATGGCGGCAAAAACCCAATGCGTCAGGCTTCCAAAAGACATGCCCTCGGCCCGTACCGAATTCGGAAATATCTCTGATATAAAAACCCATATCACAGCGCCTTGCCCGATAGCATGTGCAGCAATAAAAAGAAACACATACCAGGAAATTGCACTTGTATTACCTGAAGAGAAAGCAAAAGCGATGAGGGCCAGGGAGATGATGTAGCCCACAGATCCGATATACATAAGGGTCTTTCTTCCCAGCCTGTCGATCAGGTACCAGCCCAGGATGGTGAATAACAGGTTGATCAAACCTATACCAGCTGTTGAAAGAAAGGCACTGTCTTTTCCCAGTCCTGCCATTTCAAATACTCTTGGAGCAAAATAGATAATGGCATTGATTCCGGATAACTGGTTAAAGAAAGCCAGTAAAAAGGCCAGCAACAAAGGCTTACCAAATTTCCCGGAAAATAAAGATTCTGTTTTGGCGCTTACAGAATTTTTGATGTCTGCAATGACCTGGTCAATGTTCGTTTCTGTAAGCCTCAGAATATTTCTTGCCCCGTTCTCATCTTTCCGGAATAACAATAACCACCTGGGAGATTCGGGTGTGAAATACATTAATATGGAAAAAAATAAAGATGGAACTGCTACAATACCCAGCATCATCCTCCAGTCATTTTCTCCACCAACACCCCGTAGTAAATAATTTGAAACGTAGGCAATAAGGATACCCGCCACGATATTCATCTGAAATGCAATTACCATTTTGCCCCGGTGCTTAGCAGGTGCTATTTCAGATATATATACAGGTGCAACCACGGATGATGCACCAATACTCAGTCCGCCAAGAAAGCGAAAAAACATAAACAGGTACAGGTCTTTCGTTACAGCAGCACCGATCGATGAAATAAGAAAGATAATACCTATCCAGATCAGTGTTTTCTTTCTGCCGATCCTGTTGGCGGGAATATTACCCATAGCGGCGCCAACCACCGTACCCCACAATGCCATTGATATAACTGTACCATGCATTAGTTTTCCCAGGCCCCAAAACTCCTGTATCGCCTGCTCTGCCCCTGAGATAACGGCTACGTCAAGCCCAAAAAGCAAGCCGCCCAGGCTAACGGTGATTGTCCAGAGTACCAGTTTTTTGTTCATAGCTTCCTTTTTAGTTGTTTATAATTCATAAATGGCAGACTCATAGGGTCTCAGGGTTCCGTCGGCGGAAGCATCTTTATAATTACCCAGCAGCAGCTTTGCCTTGCTTATATCAATACCAATAGTTGCTTTTGAAATCTTGCCTTTAAAGTTGAGCAAAATCAGCAATTTTTTCCCATTCTTTTCACGGGTGAAAGCAAATACATCAGGATTATTTTCATCCAGTACTTGGTAATTACCATACACCAGCACTTTATTTTCTTTTCTCAGCTTTATCATCTTCCTGAAATAGCTGAGACAACTGCGTTCGTCCTTCTCCTGTGCAGCTGCATTTATCGATTTGTAGTTAGGGTTTACCGGCAGCCATGGTTTACCGCTACTGAAGCCTCCATTCATTGTGGTATCCCATTGCATTGGTGTCCGTCCGTTATCCCTTGATGAGATCTTCATTCCTTCGAGGAATCGTTTTAAATCCCCACCCTTTGCTTTTAATTGCGCATAGTTAGTGAGCAACTCTACATCATTGTATTGTTCAACACTATCAAATTTGATATTGCTCATACCGATCTCATCACCAAAATAGTAGTATGGAGTAGCCCGCATGGAGAGAATGAAAGTGGTGAGCATTTTAGAAGACGCATCCCGGAATTCCGGGGCGTCATTTCCCCAGCGGGTAAGCATCCGCGGCTGATCATGATTGGCGAGATACATGGTACCCCAGCCTTTTTCTATAAAAGCACTGTCCCACTTCACATATACTTTTTTCCACTGTGCAAGATCGTATCCCTTTGGGTCCGGCATTTTGTATTCCCCGGGCAGGTATCCAAAATCAATGGCTTCAAAATGATAGGCCATATTGAGTTCTTTCCGGTCTTCATCTACAAATTTTTTCACCCTTGTTACATCGCCCATTGCCTCTGCCACTGTAGCCACATCATATTTGCTCAGTACTTCCCTGTTCATTTCCTGTATATAATCATGCAGTTTGGGGCCGCTGGCATAATACAATCCCCAGTTACCATTGTATTCTTTTGGCAAAGGAGGCCACGTTGTATCCTTTGCAATAAAGGCCAGTGCATCCATGCGAAAACCATCCACTCCCTTATCACACCAGAAACGCATCATTTTATAAATTTCCTGGCGCAGTTGCGGATTCTCCCAATTAAGGTCGGGCTGAAAATCGGCAAAGTAATGCAGGTAATATGAATTAGTGGCCTTATTGAATTCCCACCCGTATGCCTTCTCATCAAAAATGCTCCACCTGTAAGGAGGTTCTCCTTTTTCAGCAGGCCACCAGTGAAAGTAGTTGTAGTAGGGGCTGCTTCTCGATTTCTTTGCTTCTTTAAACCATTGGTGTTCATCGCTGCAATGATTGAGCACCATGTCCATCATTACTTTTATGCCGCGGTCGTGAAAGCCTTTGAGCATCTGGTCAAAATCATCCATATTGCCAAACAGCTTCATGATGTTTTGATAATCGCTTATATCGTACCCATTGTCTTTATTAGGAGATTCATACACCGGGTTCAGCCATACGGCATCTATTCCCAGGCTTTTGATGTAATCGAGCCGGGAGATAATCCCTTTTATATCCCCTACTCCATCGCCATCGCTATCCTGGAAGCTGCG
Organism: Chitinophagaceae bacterium; assembly: GCA_040080515.1. Taxonomy (GTDB): domain Bacteria; phylum Bacteroidota; class Bacteroidia; order Chitinophagales; family Chitinophagaceae; genus JJ008. The sequence goes on from JBEBIF010000033.1 coordinate 9,645, forward strand.
GGGATAGATTTGATATACCACGGCTTCCTTCCACCATTTGCGGTCGGATGTAATGGTATTACTAGCAGGTTTGTCTTTTGTTTTGCAGGAAATAATTGCTGCTGCAAAAAATAAGTACAGTGATAATTTTTGGATATGGTTCATTGATCAAAAAATTAATGCCCTGCAGAAAAATGAGTTTCTGTATCTGCAGCAGGCTTACCAGATTTAATTAAAAGGGTAAGCAAGGCCGCAATGATCAGAAATACTCCTGCAAAAGCAATAGCATTACCCGGGTTATGGCCCAGCAGGTTCTTATATATAAAACCGAAAGTCAGCGTTTGTATCAGCATGGGCAATACGATCATCATATTGATGATGCCCATGTAAACCCCATATCTTTCCTTTGGAATTTTATCTACTACTAATAAGTATGGGATACCCATCATACTGGCCCAGCCGATACCGAGGCCGATCATTGATACGAACATCCAGTATTTATTTTGTATTTGCGGGAGGAATATTAATCCGATACCTGCCAAAACCACAGCAACGGCATGCACCCATTTGGCACCTATTTTTTTTGCATACCAGGCAAGGCCAAAGGCCGTTAGAAAAGTAACCACATTATAACTGGCGTTTAATAAACTGGCCCATCCTGCTGCTTCGCCATAAAGTGCCGGGCTATCTTTTGAAGTGGTGTTCCAGACAGATTTGGCAACGCTGTGCGATACAAATTGCCAGTAACAAAACATTCCATACCATTGAAACATATAAACAGCCCCTAATTGCCACATTACTTTAGGCATATGCCTGATAGCTGCCAGTATTTCCTTGAATGGTTCCAGCAAACCATGCTTCGATGATCTTAACTTTTGCAACTCTTCCTCAGTAGGAGGGATCTCCGGAGTTTTAATTACCGACCATAAGACGGTAGTGATGGAGCAAGCCGAGCCGATAAAAAATGCAATATAAACCCAGTATGGAATACCTGAAGCTGATTTTCCGGGAATAAGGTTCTTCTTTTCAAAAAAATAAAGACAGACATTGGCTAATGTGATACCGAGCCCCGTAAAAAAACTTTGCATCATAAACCCTGTTGCAAACTGGCTTCGGGGTAGTTTGTCGGCCACAAAAGCCCGGTAGGGTTCCATAGCCGTATTGTTACCTGCATCAAGCACCCATAACAAACCTGCTGCCATCCACAGGCTACTGCTGAACGGAAATAGTAATAATGCAATACTACACATGACTGCCCCAACAAGGAAGTACGGCTTTCTTCTGCCCCATCTTGGGCTCCAGGTTTTATCGCTCATGGCACCTATAAGTGGCTGTATCAACAATCCTGTCATAGGTCCAGCAAGGTTCAGTATCGGTAAACTATCGGGATCTGCACCCAGGAAAGAATAGATTGGGTTTACAGCGGATTGTTGCAACCCAAAGGAGTATTGAATTCCTAAAAAACCAAAACTCATATTCCATATCTGCCAGAAACTTAACCGGGGTTTCGAGAGGGGCATAAGCAATCGTTTGAATGGGTAAAGTACAAAATCACAATTGCGTCTGTCAATAAAAGTGAGGCGCACCGGGTGTTGCAAACGTTTGTTGTTGGGAAAATCATAGTCTGGATTAACCTTGTTGAAGCTGCCTTGCTTCTTTTAAAGTATTATTCAATGCCTGGTTGTTTATCCGGATGAACCCGTAAAGAAAAAGCCGCTTAAAACAAGCCTCCTCCTTAATTTTACCGACCCATTCGATAAACGTATCAAAAGCCAGATGAAAAGAATACTACTCGTTATTTCAGCTATTTTAGTTCTGCTGCTATCCGCCATCTACCTGCTGATCCCGGGCAGGATAAGCCTCTCCCAAAGTCAAAACCTGCCCATCAACCGGCAGGCCCTCTACCGAAATCTTGCCGATGAAAAAAAATGGCTGCTATGGTGGCCCGGTGTAAAAAAAGAGGACGGTGCTGTTCAAAGTTTTCTGCTGAATGGCTTTCAATATAAACTTCATGATGTTAAAGTGCTTTCATTGCCCATAGATATTTCTGGTAAGAATGTATCGGTACCAGCCGAACTGATAATCATAGCAATAAACCCGGATTCAGTAAATGTACAACTGAATGGCAGCATCGCTACTTCCTATAATCCCATAACAAGGGTTAAGGCATTTTTTACCGCCCGGAAGATAAAAAAAGATATCACTACGGTGCTGCAATCCATCGGCACTTACTATGCTGAAATAAAAAAACAATACGGCTACGATATTCAAAATAAAAGTGTGGTGGACTCCATCCTGATGATGAACTTCAGGGAAATGAATGGCCCTCCTGCAACAAATGATATTTATGCTCTTGTGGATGAACTAAAAAACTATATCAAACAGCAAGGTGCTGCTGAGACCGGAAACCCAATGTTGAATATTTTTACAAAGGACAGTATCCATTATCTTCTTAAAGTGGCGATCCCGGTAGATAAAAAATTGCCCCCTTCCGGAAATATGAGTTACCGCTGGATGCTGGGTGGAGGTAATATCTTAATTACTGAAGTAACCGGAGGTCAAAAAGAAATTGAAAAAGCTTATAAGCAGATACTTCTTTTCATTTCTGATTATAACCGGGTGGCGCCTGCCATCCCCTTTGAATCACTGGTAACTGACAGAAGAAAGGAACCGGATAGCAGTAAATGGGTGACCAGGATCTATTATCCTGTTATGTAAGACGTCGCTATTTCCCTCCAGCAAACCGGATCACCCTCGCCGAATCATTATTACAGGCAAGAATAAATGCTTCCTTACCAAGAATATTTATTCTTCTGATATGGCGCACCTGTCCTTTTACCGGAAAACCATTTAGCTGCTCACAGGTAAAAGCTCCTTTCCCTTTATTGATAAGAATGGTACCATAGTCTGCATCATATCTGCCCATTTCAATATTATTGCCATAATAATTACCCATTACCAGCAGATCCGGCAGATTATCATTGTTCGCATTAATGATCACAGCATCCTTAAGTGAAGTGAGTTGCGCCTCAAAAGGAAATGATTGGGGTTCAAACTCTAGTTGTCCATTGTTGATCAAAACTGCATTGGCAAAATAATCTGCTGAAAAAAGATCAGCCTTACCAAGCTTATCGGCCCCGAACAGATCTTTGAGGCTGGCTTTTGCAAAATCCTCGGCATACAAAAATTTCTTTTTGAGAAAAGGCATTTGCCGTTCCAGCTCTGCCTTATTGGCAAATGGGGTCTCCTTTCCTGCCAGGAAATAAGTAAGCACTTGCTCTTTTTTACCGTTGCCATCATAATCATTGTAATACAACCGAACAGGCAGTTCAGCAGTGGCTTTTAACCGGTTGTTCAGTCCCAGGTTACCAGCTACCAGGTCTATATCTCCATCGTTATCTATATCATACGGCAATAAAAAATTCCACCATCCTTTTTTGGCCGATAGAACTTTCTTTACAAATTTTCCTTTCTCATTTATAAAGGCTGTCGGGCTTCCCCATTCCAGTGAAAGCAACAGATCACTATCCCCGTCCTTGTCAATATCAACCCATAAAGCATCCGTAACAAATCCTGCGTAAGCCAGGTCTGTTGACATACCAGTAGTAACATCCCTGAATTTACCTGTACCATCATTTTGCAGAAGATACGATCTTGGTATTTTGCCATACTCCCAGGGAACAGCACGGCCGCCGATAAACAAATCGGTAAAACCATCGCCATTAAAATCAGTGGCAGTGATGCACGAAGCAGTTAGGAATAAGCTGTCGAATGCATCGTTCTTTTTTGTCAGTCCGCCTTTGCCATCATTCAGATATACTCTTGGCGTATTATGTATTTCGGGGCCATAAAATTCATTACCTCCGCTGGCGACTACCAGGTCCGGGTTATTATCATTATTTACATCTGTCCAAACAGCGTCTGTATTTTCATAACTGCTGTCGCTTTCCAAATCCGGTTGTACTGTTCGGATCAGTTTACCAGAAGCTTCTTGTATGAAAACGGCGGGCTTGCTGTTTCTTGCTCCGCCTATAAAAACATCTTCCAGGTTATCATGATTTATATCTGCAACTGCAATGCACGGCGATTCTGTAGAAACCATATGAGGGATAAGCGGCTCCCTGTCAAACTCGACAAACTTATTTTCCTGGTGGAAATAATTAAATCCTGTTTCCTTGGTAATATCAGTTACCGGGTTCGTTTTGTTTTTATAAAAAGTCCTGAGACCGGCATAGTTAAATAACGGGCTTCCTTTTATATAACTAAGAGTGAGTTCTCTTTTGGTTGTCCCAATATCTATAGCCACATAAGAATTATCGGGCCATATTAAGAAAGCGGAATCAATTTTAGTATTTTTTATCCCAATCAGCAAAGGTACTTCCATACTGGAGATGAATCCTTTTGCAGGGTTCTTCTCATAGGTCCGTATTTCATTTCCGGAATACAGTATCACTTTTGCTCCAACAGCATTTACATTCCGGGAACTGCCTTTTAAGTTTATCTGAACGGATGCGCCATCACTTACTGTTGCCGTTTTGTTTTCATATACCAATGCGGCTGCATCAATATTGTTTACTACAATATCCAGGTCGCCATCATTGTCCAGATCGGCAGTAGCTGCACCGTTTGAAAAAGTCAACTGGCTTCCGGCTATCGCTGCTTCTTTGTCACTAAAAGACAAGTTGCCATTGTTCTTATAAAACTTATTGGGTAATTTAATTTCCGGGAATTTATTGATCAGCGCCATATTCTTTCCTTCCATCGAATTGGTGGTAATACGCTGTTGTATCTCCGTATTGGAAATAAAATTGATGTAGTCAATATCATTCATCCGCTTGGGAATACCATTGGAAATGAAGAGGTCTTTCAGCCCGTCGTTGTCAAAATCCATCCAAAGGGGCGCCCAGCTCCAGTCAGTTGCTGCCACACCGCTGTACAAACCTGTTTCGCTGAATAAGCCATTCCGGCGGTTGTATTGCAAATTATTTCTTGTATATTGATGACTATATCCCACACTTATCTTAAAATTGAATATATCATAAGCATCTTCGCCTAACGACCTTTTTAAGATATAAGGATCAGCCGGCAGCATGTCCATGGAAATGATCTCCGGCCAGGCATCATTGTTTATATCTGCCACATCCACTCCCATAGAGAACTGGCTGGTATGCATCAGTTCCTGTTTGCCCTGTTCTTTAAAAGTACCATTGCCCTGGTTGATATATAAATAATCATCTTCATGAAAATCGTTGCCGATATAAACATCGGGGTACCCGTCTAAATTAATATCGGCCACAGCAATCCCCAATCCATATCCAATAGCTGAGCTGTTGATACCGGATTCTTTTGTCACATCGGTAAAGCCCCCCGTCCGTCCTCCCGAAGGAAGGGAAACAGGAGCGCCATCGTTTCTATAAAACCGGTCACCTGACAATGGGTGGTAAGTGCCAATGAATTCTTTACGTGGCTTGAACGTTCCGTTTTGATGCACGGAGTGATTCATCAAAAACATATCCAGGTCACCGTCCAGATCATAATCAAAAAAAGCGGCCTGGGTGCTAAACCCTGAAAAATTCAATCCATACTTCTCAGCTTCATCTGCAAAAGTGGGTACGCCATCCTTTCCGATCCCTTTATTGATGAGTAACAGGTTTTTACTGCGCAATGTCTCGAATTCGCCCACCCGGCAAACATAAATATCCAGCAGTCCGTCATTGTTAATATCCACTACAGAGATGCCTGTTGTCCACCCGCCATCAGCCGGTATGGTTGCCGCTGTAGTTACATCCGTAAAATGCAACTGTCCTTTGTTCAGGTAGAGTTTATTATTGCTTTGATTGGAGCCAAAAAAAAGATCCGTCAACCCGTCATTATTAAAATCGCCAGCCCCCACACCGCTGCCATTATAGAAGTAGATGTATTTAAAAAGATTAAAATCTTTATTGTAGGTAAGATTATTACTAAAATCAATGCCGGTGCGTTTACTGTCCAGCACTTCAAATAAAACAGGCTCTTTGTTTGTTTTGTTAGTACTGCAGGTCAATCCAATGCCCGCAATAAAAACAAAACAGATCAGCCTGGCTGCTAATGCTGTAGCCCGTGCCTTTATTTTACTATTATTTCTCCTTTGTATCATTTATCATTCTAATATACCGTAAACTATCCTTTATTTTAATTTATACACCATTGGTTTTTCATTATTGATCACAGCGATGATGTAACGGCCACCCACCACTTTGATATCCTTCACCTCTCCCCTTACCAGCATCCCTGATCGTCCCGGTTCCAAATAACCCCACTTCCCCTTTCCTTCGTTTAATAATACATGGCCATAACTCCCGTCCAGTCTTCCAAACTGCGGCGGAAAGTTGAACAGGTTACCACCCAGCACCAGGTCAGCTTTGTTGTCTTTATTCATATCCGTCAACCCTATCGCATTCACACTCGATAACTGTACCCACAGCGGCAATGGTTCTATTGTAAAATGACCCTTCCCGTCACCGGTCGCCACTACCGACTTACAATAGTTAAATGTTTTCTGTACCGATCTTTTTATCAGTTCCTTACTGAACAACTCCTGCACACTCTTCTTTGCATACTCACTATGCTTCAGGTTCTCTTTCTTCAGTGCCGGGAACTGGTCCGTTATTTCTCTTTTCAGGAACACCGGCATGTCTCTTTTATCAACCGTTCTTGTCAGGAACTGGTCCACCGTACCACTCCCGTCAAAATCATTCACCCACAGCTTTACCGGGTTCTCCTTGTTGGGTCTTAAGTAAAAGTTCTCCCCTATATTCCCAATCACCAGGTCCGTCTTACCATCACCATTCACATCGCCTGCTGCTATCGTTTGCCACCAACCATACAACTCTTCCAGGCCCGTGTTCTTCTGCTCTTCCAGCTTCTTTGTCGTTTTGTTATAACTGTATATCCTTGTCGGCATCCACTCTCCGGTGATGATCAGTTCCTTCCGGTCATCTCCCGTCACATCCGCCCACACGGCTCCCGTTATCATCCCGGCTGTGAAGATGTCCTGGTTTAGTTGCGCTGTCACATCGGTAAAGTGCCCGTTACCGTCATTATTATATACATAGCTCTGCGGTGTTACCCCGTAGCTGAACGGCACACTCCGGCTCCCCACATACAGGTCCTCATCTCCGTCACCATCATAATCATAGTTTTGCGCCACCGATATGTTCATGTCATTATTCGGAAAACCTTTATAGTCGATCGTAAAGTTCCCCTGGCCATCATTCTTGTACAGCCGGTGCTGCGCTTCCCTTGTTCCCTTTTCCATATTATTGCCCCCGGCACCTATGTACAGGTCAAGGTCTTTGTCCTTATCGGCATCAAAGAGCAGCACTGCCACATCTTCCAGGTCTGCATACATCTTAAATAACGCCTGTTCCTTTTTTTCAAACCCGGTTCCTGTTTGCAGGTACAATTGGCCCGCCTGCCCTTTGGCACC
>JBEBIF010000034.1:0-16935 GCA_040080515.1 Chitinophagaceae bacterium
TACGGTACCCGCAACCTTGTTCCAGGTACTCCTTAATGATTTGCTCTTTTAAGTCCATAAAGTGGTTGATTTTTAGTCAACCTATTTCAGGACGAGACATTTATTGGTTGATGTTATGGGGTGGACGATGCCTGAACCATCGTGGACGACGCCTTAACCATCATGGACGATGCCTTAACCATCGTGGACGACGCCTTAACCATCGTGGACGACGCCTTAACCATCGTGGACGATGCCTTAACCATCGTGGACGATGCCTGAACTATCGTGGACGATGCCTGAACCAGCGTGGACGATGCCTTAACCATCGTGGACGACGCCCGAACCATCATGGACGATGCCTTAACCATCCTGGACGATGCATGAACCAGCGTGGACGATGCATGAACCATCGTGGACGATGCCTGAACCATCGTGGACGGGGCCAGTTCCGTCGTTGCCGGCGCCGGGTCTGTTCAATCAACGGGTCTATTCAATAAACTGTGTTACCACCTGCCAAACCGGTTTACTTATCTTTGCGGGCAATCAGAAAACAAGAGGTTACTGGGTCCACTTCGTACTTCGTACCTCATACCTCATACTTCATTTATGACCCGCATCTATTTCGATAACGCCGCCACCACCGCACTTGATAAGGAAGTGCTGGATGCTATGCTGCCCTACATGACCACTCATTTTGGCAACCCATCCTCCATTTATTCTTATGGAAGGGAAAGCCGGCTGGCCATTGAAACAGCCCGAAAGACCGTGGCCCGGATCCTGAATGCACACCCGGGTGAAATATTCTTTACCAGCGGCGGCACCGAAAGTGATAATATGGCCATCACCGCTGCTATTCAGGACCTTGCTTGCCACCATATCATCACCTCACCCATTGAACACCATGCGGTACTGCATGCCGTGGAGCACCTGGATAAAAAAGATGTGGTGACCAGCAGTTTTGTAAAATTATTACCCGACGGACATATTGACCTGAACGACCTGGATGAACAATTAGCTGCGCATAAAGAGAAATGTTTTGTAAGCCTTATGCATGCGAATAACGAGATCGGCAACCTGCTGGATATCTACGCCGCCGGTGAGATCTGTAAAAAACATAACGCTATCTTTCATTCTGATACTGTGCAAACCGTAGGGCATTATAAACTGGACCTGCGCAGCAAACCTGTCCATTTTGCCACCGGCGCCGGGCATAAATTTCACGGGCCCAAAGGAGTGGGCATCTTATATATCAATGATAATATAAAGATCAACCCGCTGATACTCGGCGGCGGACAGGAACGCAACATGCGTGCCGGCACTGAAAACCTGTATGGCATCGTGGGCTTTGCCAAAGCATTGGAACTGGCTGATGCCCGTATGGAACAGGACAGTGTGTATATACAGTCGCTGAAGGACCATATGATAACACAATTACAACAACATATTCCCGGTGTACAGTTCAATGGCGATTATGCCGGTAACAGTCTTTATACTGTATTGAACGTGGCCTTTCCCAAAACAGAAAAATCAGAGATGCTGCTCTTCAGTCTCGATATGCAGGGCATCTGTGTATCCGGCGGCAGCGCCTGCAGCAGTGGCGCTGATATAGGCAGCCATGTTATCCGGGCCATCAGCAACAATCCTAACCTGGTGCCGGTACGGTTCTCTTTTAGCAGGCATAATACAAAGGAAGAGGTGGGGGTGGTGGTTGGTAAGTTGAGAGAGCTTATCTAGTCGATAGTCGATAGTCAATAGTCGGAAAGTCGGGAAGACGGAAAGTCCGAAAGAAGGTCTTCTATTTATTTCGAAAAGTGCAATTGGGAAATTGGGAAATTTTCTCCATGGTATATGGTCTGCAAGCAATTTCGAAATTTCCCAATTCCAAAATTTCCCAATCCTTTTTTAAAATAAATTTGGTGCTTTACGAAACTTTCGTAGCTTTACGAAAACTTCGTAGAAATGGAAAAATTAACCCACGTTGAGGAAGAGGCCATGCAGGCCGTATGGCGCACCGGCGAAGGCAATGTAAAAGCCTTTATAGAACACCTGGATGAAACGATCCCTTACACCACTTTTGCTTCTACTATCAAGAACCTGGAAAAGAAAGGCTACCTCTCCAGCCGGTTGGTGGGTAATGCTTATTTGTATAAACCAGCCGTGAATGAAGATGCCTATAAAAAGAAATTCATGGGTAATGTGGTGAAAGAATACTTTGATAACTCTTATAAGGAACTGGTGAACTTCTTTGTGGAGCAAAAGAAATTATCTGCCAAAGAACTGAAGGAGATCATCACCATGATAGAAAAGGGAAATCGTTAAGCTTTAAAACCTGTTTATGCCTTTTATCCTGCTATATCTTATCAAATTATCGGTCAGCCTGGCGGTGGTGTTCCTGTTCTACTATTTTATTTTGCGCAAGCTGACCTTTTATAATAATAACCGCTGGTACCTGCTGGCCTACACGGTGCTTTCCTTTTTTATCCCTTTTATAAATATATCCCCGGTACTGGAAAAAAATGAATGGGCCAATAGTGATGTGGTGAACTGGATGCCGGTTATCGGAACGGGCGGCAGGGAAGTGGTGCAGCAGGTAAACCTACTATCGCCGTGGAATATATTACTGATCGTGGTGGTGTCGGGAATGCTGATCATGCTTATCCGCCTGCTGATTCAATTATTTTCTTTCCGCAGGATGTTACGAAATGCAGCAAGGATCAGTTCGGATGGCATGAGCCTGTACCAGGTAGATGCCAACATCATTCCTTTTTCCTTTGGCAATTCCATTTTTATCAACCGTCACCTGCATACGGAAACGGAATTGCAGGAGATCATCAGTCATGAGTTTGTGCATGTAAAACAGCGGCACAGCCTGGATATCATCTGGGCAGAAGTGCTGTGTTTGCTCAACTGGTACAACCCGTTCGTTTGGCTTATCCGCAAATGCATCCGGCAGAACCTGGAGTTTATTGCCGATGGTAAAGTGCTGGAGAATGGGGTGGACAGAAAACAATATCAATACCTGTTGCTGAAAGTGATCGGCAACAATCAATTTAGTATAGCATCCAAGTTCAATTTTTCTTCATTAAAAAAACGTATAGCCATGATGAACAAGATCAGATCAGCAAAGATCAATTTGCTGCGATTCCTTTTTGTGTTACCGCTGGCAGTGGTGCTGCTGCTGGCCTTTCGTAACAAGTATGACAAAGCAACACAGCAAGCACCTGCTGTGCGGGAAACAGTTTTGCAGGATACCACTCCGGCAGGTAAAAAAGGCGTGCCGAAACTTCCTGCAGGTATTGAGTCCATCAGTGTGCTGTATGGCATTGAGACTGTTTCTGCAGATCCAAAAAAGCAAAAGCTACAGGAGTTAGTAGCAGTAAAACGGACCGATGGTGAAAAAGAGGTGTATGACCTGAACAGTATGGAGAACAGGAAAGCGTTTGAAAAAAAGTATGGCGTGAAACTGGAAGACCTGGTGCCGCCACCGCCACCCACTCCTCCAATACCGCCAGCAGCATCTGATCTGAGTATTGCTGTAATACCAGACACTCCACCAACACCAACTGAAGCGGGTATCACTCCGGAACCACCCATACCACCCACACCGCCGGTACAGGTAAAACTGCCGGAGAGCGTTAAGAAAATAAGTATCAACAACAAAAAGGCAACCGTATGGCTGAAGAACGGCCAGAAAGAGGATTATGATTTGAATAACCCCGAGCAAAAAGCCAAGTTTGAGATCAAATATGGTGAGTTTGTTGCACCGCCTCCGCCTCCACCTGCGAAAACGATTCTAGACCGGGAGGAACCTGTTGCTGCAGGTACCACCATGGCCGGAAGCAATGACAGGACAGCCATCCGGTACAGTGACAGAAGCATAGGTGTAACCGCTGCCAGTCCCCGTGCTTCATCCGGACCGGGAAGAGCCACGGACCCGGTTGCTACAACAATTCCTGATGCATCAGCCGGACCCGGAGCAGCAAGGGGTACAGGTACAACAACAAGTCCCGGAGCTGCTGCCGGACCGGGAGAGTTTGTTATTTCAGATGCTTATTCTGTTATTTCTGATAAAGACAATAAACAACTTTGGTTAGAATCACCATCCATTTCTATAACAGAAAGCAAAAAACTTGTGGTCATGGATGGAAAGGAATTACCAGCGTCTGCAGAAAGCAGGAAATTAAACGGCACTTTTAAACTGCTGACACTTACAAAAGAAGAAGCGGTAAAAAAATATGGCGAAAAAGGAAAAAACGGGGCGATTGAAATAACGACTGTAAAATAGGGTTGAACCACATAGGGCATAGAAAACATAGAAATACACACATAGGCTATTCTATGTGTGTATTTCTATGATAACTTCTTTTCTATGTGGTTCAAGTGTTTTCTAAGAACATATTTTGGTAATGTATTTATTAGAGCCCCATCGGGTGAAATGTTTTACATATCGCTCCGCCTGCGGGCGGACTCTGCAAACCCTTTATATTTCTTTGTTTCTTCTACTAATATTCCGCCTCTACGAGGCTGAGCGCATTAACGCTGCAACGGGTACATCAATACTAACGAAAAGGGGTGAGCTGCTTATAATATAGTAGCTGACCCTTTTTATATCCGGGTGTTCACAAAATGATTCACTACCGGTTGGTGTATCTTAAAAGCAATTGGTAAAAGGATAAGGATCGTCACAAACCTTTATGTCGCCATAGCCGGCTTTAAAGTTTTGCTGGGCAGCGGATGAGAAGCTGTAATAAAAACGCAGGCTTTTTCCTGATGGGATATCAAAGCGGTCCCGTACGTCAAATATGCCAAACTGCCATCCTTTTATTTTCCTGGCAAAGGTCCTGTACACTCTTCCCTGTGCATCTACCAGGGCTACTTTAACTTTTACGGAGTCGGAAGCAGAACAGGCAAACTGGGTGGCAAAGGTGCAGGGACTGGGAAATCCCAAGGGAGCTGTGATAGTAGCAACAGCAGTATTGGAGAGACTTAGTGTATCAGCAAAATTTAAAAAGGATTGTTCTCTTGCGGAAAGTTGTGACCAGTTGATTAATTGCCAGTCGTCATCAGCATTTCCATTTACGCCCATCTGGTTGCCCAGGTTATCGGTCAGTTTAAATCCCTGGATATTGATAGCCGGTTCGTCGGCCGCATTTTTCTTACAATCTGCGGAAAGCAATGGCATACAAGCCAGCATTACAATTAATAGCCTTAAATACATTCGCTTTTTTAAAAGGTCAGAGATAATACCAGGGATTTCTTTTGGCAGCCGACATATACTTCCGCATATTTCTCCAAAAGGCAAGTACCATATAGATAAGTATTGGGGAGCCTACCGTAAGGATCGACGTGTACATAAAATACTGCCTTATCTTGGTGGTAGAAATGCCCATACGATGGCCGATGGCTGAACAAACGCCAAAGGCATTCCACTCTACAAAGCTTTTGAATTTGTACATATTGCTAATTTAGAAAATTTAAACCATTCGCCCAATTCCGTGTTAGTAAGACAGGTGTTTTTTCGTACTTTCGCTGCACATATTTATCTAATATTGTAGTTTTAGTATTGAATATTTTGTTTTCCGGCTGAAATGATTCCCCGAAATATAAAATCTTAAATCTAAAATTAAAAATACTACTGCATGGTATTCGATCTCAACCTCATCAAAAAACATTACGCTGAAATGCCCGCCAAAGTGGATGCGGCCCGCAAAGCACTGGGCCGCCCGCTGACACTGGCAGAAAAGATATTATACTCCCACCTCTGGAAAGGAGTGGAAATAAAAGATTTCCCCCGTGGTAAATCGTATGTTGATTTCGCACCAGACAGGGTGGCCATGCAGGATGCCACCGCACAGATGGCCCTGCTGCAGTTTGATACCACCGGCCGTAAAACAGTGGCCGTTCCCAGCACCGTGCATTGCGATCACCTGATCGTGGCCAAAGTGGAAGGCAAGGCCGACCTGGCAAAAGCAAAAACAGATAATGAGGAAGTATTCAATTTCTTATCTACTATTTCCAATAAATATGGCATTGGCTTCTGGAAACCGGGCGCCGGTATCATTCACCAGGTGGTGCTGGAAAATTATGCCTTTCCCGGTGGTATGATGATCGGAACAGATAGTCATACCGTAAATGCCGGTGGCCTCGGAATGGTAGCTATCGGAGTAGGTGGTGCAGATGCCTGTGATGTGATGGCGGGGTTGAGCTGGGAATTGCTGATGCCAAAACTGATCGGTGTAAAACTGACCGGTAAATTAAATGGCTGGACGGCGCCAAAAGATGTGATCTTAAAAGTGGCCGGTATCCTGACCGTAAAAGGCGGTACCAATGCCATAGTGGAATATTTTGGTGAAGGCGCTACCGCTATGAGCTGTACCGGTAAAGGAACTATCTGTAACATGGGTGCGGAAATTGGTGCTACCACTTCCACTTTCGGATATGATGAAAGCATGAGCCGCTATTTAAAAGCTACCGGTCGTGCCGAAGTGGCCGCCGAAGCAGATAAGATAAAAGAATATTTGACAGGTGATGCAGAAGCGTATGCTGATCCTTCAAAATACTTCGACCAGGTAATAGAAATAAACCTCGATACACTGGAACCGCATTTGAATGGGCCCTTTACACCCGACCTGGCCACACCTATTTCTGAAATGAAAGCCGCAGCTGCAAAGAATGGCTGGCCCACTAAAATTGAATTTGGTTTGATCGGCAGTTGCACCAACTCTTCTTATGAAGATATCAGCCGTGCGGTAAGCCTGGCCAAACAGGTTTCAGAAAAAGGATTGAAATTAAAGTCCGAGTTCACTATTACTCCCGGTAGTGAGCAAGTGCGCTATACTATTGAAAGAGATGGATTTCTCGATGTGTTTGAAAAGATAGGCGCTACTGTATTTGCCAATGCTTGTGGTCCCTGTATCGGTATGTGGGACAGGGTAGGAGCAGAAAAGGCAGAACGTAATACCATCGTTCACTCTTTCAACAGAAACTTTGCCAAGCGGGCTGATGGTAATCCTAATACGATGGCATTTGTGGCTTCACCCGAACTGGTGACTGCATTAGCTATTGCAGGTGATCTGAATTTCAATCCCCTTACCGATACATTGACCAATGATAAAGGCGAACAGGTAAAACTTGATCCGCCGGTAGGTGATGAATTACCCATAAAAGGTTTTGCAGTAGAAGATGCCGGCTACCAGGCCCCGGCAGAAGATGGAAGCAAGGTGCAGGTGGATGTAAAGTCCGACAGTAAACGTCTGCAGTTATTAGCACCCTTTGCACCATGGGAAGGCACTGACCTGAAAGGATTGAAGCTGCTGATCAAAGCCAAAGGAAAATGTACCACGGACCATATCAGTATGGCAGGGCCCTGGCTTAAGTTCCGCGGCCACCTGGATAATATCAGTAACAATATGCTGATCGGCGCCATGAATTTCTTTAATGAAAAAACAGACTCTGTAAAAAATCAGCTGACGGGTGAATATGGCACAGTGCCCAACACACAGCGGGCCTATAAGGCAGCCGGTGTGGGAACGATCGTAGTGGGAGATGAGAACTATGGAGAGGGATCATCCAGAGAACATGCGGCCATGGAACCACGGCATTTGGGTGTAAGAGTGGTATTGGTAAAATCATTTGCCCGTATCCATGAGACCAACCTGAAGAAACAGGGTATGCTCGGTATCACATTTGCGAATAAAGAAGACTACAATAAGATACTGGAAGATGATACGATCGATGTAACAGGATTGACAAGCTTTACTCCCGGTAAGCCGTTGCAATTAGTACTGAACCATGCAAATGGAACCAGCGAAACGATCGAAGTAAATCACAGTTATAACCAGCAGCAGATAGAATGGTTCAAGGCCGGCGGTGCATTGAATGTGATCCGCAGTGAATTTGCGAAAGGGTGATCATTGTTCAGATAGTTGAAATGAATTTGAACCACATAGAAAACATAGTAATACACACATAGAAACCTATGTGTGTATTACTATGTTTTCTATGGCCTATGTGGTTCAATCTTCTACAGAATACTCAGAAATTGATGGTGGTCAGTTGCCTGCCATTAGGTAATTCGCTGGAGGCATAGAATAATTTCAACGACTGAATAGTTCCTTTCCTCAGGGAGACCAGGTCTTTCACTCCCAGTATCATTACACTGGCTGCATCTTTACTATCCGCATAATGGAATTCTTTCAGTACGGCATTTTGTCCGTCTTTAATGGTGATCACCCTGTTCTTGCCTGCTCTTCCGCAATGATGATACTTGATTGCCAGGTTCTCATTGGCTGTCTGCTGGCCCAGCTGCAGACTTTGTACCGTATTGACCTTACCGCCAAAGCGCTGGATCATCAGTTTATTGCCAACATAAATTTCAAAACCTTCGCCGCCTGGTTTGGCGGAAAAGGAAAGCAGGGATACTGCCATTACAAACAATAACATTGATTTGCTGATAAGAGATTTCATGACATATATTTTTAAGGTTAAAATGATTGATACCGGTTAAGGCATCTTTACCACACAAAACAACGACAGGGGAAAGGCTGTATAAAATTCCTTTGACGAATGGAAGCTGCGGCTTGATGTGGTGCAGCAAAACGGAGAAGGGCAGTTATTTCTTTTGTTTTTTGCTAAACAAAAATAACAGCAGGGTGACAATCAGCAGACCCACAGAACCATATACGAGATAGCTTACCGGCATAGACTCTTTCTTCTTCAAATGTATGTTTCTTATTTTCATGTGTTACTTTTAATGTTATGGGACGAATAAGACCCGATGTGGATATAGTAATGGATATTTTAAAGGCGGTGCTGGAGGCCCAGCCCTTGTCGTCTTTTACACAAAGTCTGCTGCTTCAGTACCAGGAGCGGGGAGGATTGAGCAAGAAGCAACTGGAGGGTTTGTATGGTAAGGCATCAAAGATCAGTAGCATACCCGCCGGTAAGCTGGCTACGCTGGAGGCGATCATTCTGAAAAAGAATAGTAAGCAGCGATCGGAGCTGCCCCCAACGACACCGTTATATACCAGGGATGAAGAGACCGGGGCGCTTATAGCCGCCATTCTGGCAAAGTACCCGGAGCATAAACGGGTGCTGTTCCTGCAATCCAAATATGATAATAACGAGCCACTTACCCCAACGGAAACCGCTGAAATAAAGCGGTTTAGCAAACTGCTCCCATAATATTCTTACTTTTAGGAGGGCAACCTTTACAGCCCTTTAAGCGATTCAATAACGAAATCAGATGAGACATTGCTATCAGCAGAAGAATTGACCTATCATGTGGAGGGTTGTTCCCTCAACAGGAGAGAGAGCCAAAAAATCATATACAGCTCTTTCTATGGGTATGCTATGGCTATTTGCGACCGTTATGCTAATAAACAGGATGATGCCCTTGAAATTCTGAACGACGGGTTTCTGAAGGTCTTCCGGGAGATACACCACTACCAGCCGGCTTATAAAGATGTTATTAGCTCCTTTAAAGGATGGGTAAGAAAGATCATGGTATATACAGCCATTGATCATTTCAGAAAAAATCAGAAACACAAACTGGTGACACAACTGGACCCTGTTGAATACCAGATGGCTTCAGGCAATGCGGATGCCATCGATAAAATATCGTATGATGAGATCATCAGGGCCATACAGGAATTATCGCCGGGCTACCGGACGGTCTTCAACCTGTTTATTATTGAAGGATTAAGTCATGATGAAATAGCGGAGAAACTGGATATCTCTACCGGGACCTCAAAATCCAATCTCTCCAAAGCAAGAAAACAATTACAAAAAGTACTATTTAAACTGAACCAAATACAGGTAACCAAAAATGCAGTCTGAAGAATTTGACAAGAAGATCATTGAAGCAGCGGAGCATCACCATCCGGTCTATAACGAAAAGGCCTGGGCGGAGATGAATAAGTTGCTTGATAAACATCTGCCTGAGAAAAAAGAGCGGCGCCGGCCATTTATTTTCTGGTGGCTGCTTCCTGTACTGCTGGGTGGGGCAGCTTTACTCATTACTCAAATGAGAAAAGGCAATAAACAGATCACCGAAACAGTAAATAAAAAAGGCAGCGAGAACATTCCCGCAACAACCACCCCTACATCTTCAGGAGTTTCAGAAGAAACGGGAGATAAATCTAATGTTACACAACCAACAACAACTGCACCGGGTAATGAACTGCCGGCTTCAGATAAAGGGGCCAATATAGATAAGAAGGGAGTGAATGGTCCCGCTGTTACCCCCGGCAATAAAATAAATGTACCTGTTACTGCCGGTATTAAGGACACGAAAGGCAAACCCGATATTTTCACTTCTTCTGAAAAGAAAGGCAACCCCAATTTTGTTTCCGGTAATGGAGTGGTGTCAAAAAAGAAAAAGAAATCAGCAGCTCCTGCGCCGGTACAAAAGGATATAGCAAATGAAAAGGTGGATGATAACACGGAACCGGTAAATAGCCTTACCATTCCTGAAGCGATTGCCGTAAAGCCAAAGAAAGAAACAGATCAGCAATCAACACCGGTGGTACAACCGGTACATATTACAGATAAAGCAAGTAACAAAACAGATAGTGCCGTCACGGATAAGGCAATAGCAACAAAACCGGATGAAATAAAAGTACCCGTTAAAACAGATACGGTTTCCCGCATCTCGGAAACTGAAACTGCCGTTAAGAAGGTAGCAGCAAAGAAGAAGAAAACCAGCTCGTTCTTTATTTCATTTTCAGCAGGCCCGGATCTTAGTTTTGTGAGTTCAGGCAAAGCAGGTACCACAAAGATCGTTACGGGTGCAGGAATAGGCTACACTTATAAGGAAAGGCTTACGCTGCGTACGGGTTTTTATTCCGGACGTAAAGTGTATTCTGCTGGTGCTGATGCTTATAATCCGCCGGCATCATTCACCCAGTTTTATCCTTACCTGGAAAAAGTGGATGCTAACTGTAAGGTGTATGAGATACCGCTTTCACTTTTGTACAATTTTGGCAAAGGAGCTTCAAAGAACTGGTTTTTGTCTGCCGGTCTGTCTTCTTTCCTGATGAATGAGGAGACCTACAATTATCACTATAAATACACACCCACTGGGAATACCTATACGAATAAATGGACGGTACGGAATGAGAACTTCCATTATTTCTCCGTACTTACTTTTTCAGGAGGCTACCAGCGTAATTTCGGGAAACGATTAAGCCTTATGGCAGAACCTTATATTAAGATACCCCTTGGTGGTGTGGGTTATGGAAAAGTGAAACTCAACAGCGGTGGTGTGCTGTTTACTGCCGGGATAAAATTATTTTAACAGGAAACCAGCAGGCTGAAGATCATTAGTAGTTGTATTCCATCTGGAAAATATATGAAACTCACTGCACTTTTTTTTGTCCTTTTGTTTGGTCTGCTCATTCAGCTTTCCTGTAGTAAAACAGGCGGAACACCACCGCCTCCTCCTCCCGATCCCTGTTTGATGGTGACTATTGGCCTTAGTGGTGCCGTTACTAACCCGTCGGTATCAGGAGCTAAAGATGGCAGCATTACTGTATCAGCTACAGGAAGCAGCGGGTTTAAATTTTGTGTTAATAACGGTGCATGGCAATCATCCGGCACATTTATGAACCTGGCAGCCGGGAACTATACCGTTATTGCAAAGACTTATGATGGATGCACCGGTTCAATTTCTTTTGAATTATTAAATCCCGCAATTTCCTGTGTGGGAGTGAGTATTGCCGTTACAACCAGTACCACCGGTAATATTCCCTGCCAGGCAAGTATCGCATCAGTTATAATAGGTGCGTCTGGCGGTACAGCACCATACACTTACAGTTTGAACGGTGGGCCTTTCCAGGTCTCAAACGATTTTTATAACCTGGCTTCAGGAAGTTATAGCATCACCGTTAAAGATGCGAATGGCTGTATGGGCAGTGCTTCCACTACAGTAAATAACCTGGTTGCAGGTCCATTGTTTACACAGGCACGCCTGCTGATAAGAGCACATTGTTTGTATTGCCATGGCGCTACTTTTTCAGCCGGGGGGATAAGCTATTCAGAGGATTGTGCTATTGTGCTTAATAAGGACAGAATAAAAGCAAGAGCAGTTGATGGTATTCCCAGCCCGATGCCGCAAACCGGTTTGATACCGGCAGCAGACCGGCAAAAGATCATGGACTGGATCAATGCAGGCGGAAAGTTTACCAACTAAAATAATGGCTGATCGAAATAGCAACGCTTCACTGGCAAAGCAGGCTACTTATTTGTTGCCCCAGCGGAATGAGGAAATGGAGATCCCTGCCAGGTCGAGCACCCTGTCAACAACGGTGGCGGCTACTGCTTCTATTGTTAGCGGCTTACTGTAGAAGGAAGGTGTGGCGGGGCAGATGATGCCTCCTGCCAGTGTTACCGTTTCCATGTTGCGGATATGTATAAGATTATAGGGAGTGTCACGTATCACACAGATCAGTTTCCTTCTTTCTTTTAAGATCACATCTGCGGCACGGGAGATAAGGTCATTAGACACTCCTGAGGCTATGCGGCCCAATGTACCCATCGAACAGGGGATGATGATCATCGTATCATACTGGCCGGAGCCGGAAGCAAATGGGGCGGAAAAATCTTTTGTGGTATAATAGGTTACCGGGAAGTCTTTCCAGGATTCGTTGCTTAATTCCGTTTTCCAAACTTCTTTGGCATTATCAGAGAGTACTACAGACAATTCACTCCATTGCGCCGGAACGGATAATAATTTTTTAAGCAGTAACTCAGCATACACTGAACCGCTGGCACCTGTAATGGCGATCACAATTTTCTTCATAGTCATATAACCTTGCAAAGCTGCGAAAAGTTGTGCGAAATCAAGCGTCTTTGCGCAATCGTTTGCGAATTGACCGGACAGGCGCAAGGTAGCTAAAATCATTGTCGGGACATTGAGTTCAGTCAATAAAACGTGTTATTCATACATAATTTGGGTTTTGGGGCTAAAAAGGATCTGCAAATCTTTTGTGTTATCGATTTATTAACGATCTTAGTCATGAATTTTCATAGGATAAGGTTTAATGGTTAATGGTTTTTGATTAGGGCCCCCGACTTTCGAGTCGGGGTTCTTTTTTTACAGGAGCCAGGCTCCTTTTTCTAATAAAAAACCCCCTTCCGTTTCAGGGAAAGGGGCTTCTCAGTAGTTATATATATTTATATTGTTTAAAAACCTTTGGGTTGCTTAGCCGGCTGGTTGAGTTTCTGCGTATTTTCATTTCCCATATTTTCAATGATCCAGTTGGTCATTTTGCTCCAGAGGTGGAAAGTGGTGTTGTCAACCTGTCCGCCAATACCATGATTTTTGTTGGGGTAATAAGCACTTTCAAAATCTATATTGCTTTTTACCAGTGCAGAGATCATTTGTGTGGCATTTTGAAAATGCACATTATCATCAGCGGTACCATGAATGATCAGGTATTTGCCTTTTATCTTATCTGTGTGATTGATCGGGGAGTTGTCATCATAGCCACCGGGGTTTTCCTGCGGGGTACGCATATATCTTTCTGTATAGATATTATCATAATACCGCCAGGAGGTAACCGGTGCCACAGATACGGCAGCGCTGAAAACTTCATTACCCTTAGTGATAGCCAGTGCACTCATAAAACCACCATAGCTCCATCCCCAATGGCCGATATTGTTTTTGTCAACGAATGACATATTGCCGATGTACTTAGCCGCATCGATCTGGTCTTCTATTTCAAACTTACCCAATTGTAAATAGGTTTTCTTTTTAAACTCTTCACCACGGTAGCCGGTACCGGTATTATCCACACTCACTACAATAAATCCTTTTTGCGCCAGCATTTGATGCCAGGAACTTACTGCTCCAAAACGATTGGCTACCTGTTGTGAACCAGGCCCTCCGTAATTGCAGAACAATACCGGGTATTTTTTTGAAGGGTCGAAGTTGGCGGGTTTCAGCATCCAGCCATTCAGGGTATCGCCTTTGCTGTTGGGAACTTTTATAAATTCTGCTTTTCCATAGCCGTATTCTTCAAGCTTACCTTTTAGTTTGGCGCTTTCATTTACTGTTTTCTCCACCACGGCACTTATTTCCTTTTTTTTATTGACCACGATATTATTTACAGTAACGGTTTGTGGTGTATTGAGATCAGAGCGGTAATCGTAGAACCTGCTAAAGCTATCATTCAGTTCTATCCGGTGCCATGCTTCACCCTGAGTAAGCTGGTAAGTTTTTTTACCGGTAAAATCGGTAACAAAAAGGTTTCTGTCCATAGGCCGGGGATAAGCCATTGTAAAGAAGATCCTTTTGTTTACTTCATCCACACCATTTATATCTGTCACTTCATAGTTGCCCTTGGTAACCGGTGTTTTGGTTTTGCCATCCAGGCTGTACAGGTATAAATGGCGGTAGCCGCTCATTTCGCTGGTGAAGAGATAGTTCTTACCATCTTTCAGGTACCACCAGTCATCATTGATCTCTACAAAATATTTATTCTTTTCTTCATACAGCAGGTTGCTGGCGCCGGTAGCCGCATTGGTGGATAATAGTTTCAAATCATTTTGGTGGCGGTTCATCCAATAGACAACCAGAGTATTGTCGTCTTTTGTCCATTTGATGCGGGGGATATAAATATCACCCTGCTCATATTGTGCTTTCGCTTTGTTGCCACTGGCCACATCATAAATATAAATGTCAACGGTGGAGTTATCATCGCCGGCCTTGGGGTATTTATACCTGTAGTCTTTATTGTGTGCATTATTGTAGATCGTCATGTTATACTCCTTCACTTTGCTTTCGTCAAAGCGGTAATAAGCAAGGTAGTTGCCTTTTGGGCTCCACTCAAAGGCACGGGTAAATTCAAATTCTTCCTCATATACCCAGTCGCAATTACCATTGATGACATAGTTCCATTTTCCATCGGTGGTAACTGCTTTTGTATTGCCGCTTGCTATATCGTATAAGTAAAGATTGTTTTCCTTTACATAAGCGATCTTGCTGCCATCGGGGGAAAGGGTGGGGTGGAGTAATTTTTCACTGTCAAGCTTTGTCAGCTTTTTTGAAGCAGCATTGTACAGGTACACAATTGATTTGGATGACCTGCGATATATTTGCTCTGATCCTTTTTTCAGCAATACAATATCCGGGTAAATGGTACTGTAAATGGCATCTTCCGGCTGACCAAAGGGTTTCCCGTTCTCATCTTTTAGTTCATCAAATTTTATTTCCGGATCCTTACTGGTTTGCCCAAAGTCGGGCCGTACCTGTTCACCTCTGAAAGTCCCTTTTTTGTAAATGTCTTCTAATGTGATCTGTTTTTTTTGTGCTGCTGTAAAGAGCGGAACAAAAAGTAAAAGCAAAAATAGCTTGCGCATGATAGGTGTTTTTAATAGATAAATGTACTGTAAACGATTCAAAACAGCTTGCCGTACAAATAAAAAGACGGCATCTTGATTGAGGATGCCGTCGTATAAAAGTTAAATTCTTTTATTTGGATTCTGCCATATCCGGAATGGCTTCTACCCTGTATTCGCCCGCATCCAGTTTTTTCTTTGTATCAGAAAATGCTTTGAGGGTCAATTCAATATCCTCATCTGTATGGATAGCCGATGGAATAAGACGGTAAATGATATGACCTTTTGGTATAACCGGGTACACTACAATAGAAGCGAAGATGCCATAGTTTTCCCGAAGGTCCATTACCATTGCTGTAGCTTCAGGTACGTCCCCTTTCATATATACCGGTGTTACTACCGAGTCTGTGTTGCCGATATCAAACCCTCTTTCTTTTAATCCTCCCTGGAGTTTCATTGCATTGCTCCATAATTTTTCTTTGTATTCCGGGTGATTGCGCACCAGTTCCAGCCGTTTCAGGTTGCCAATTACCAATGGCATGGGCAGGCTTTTCGCAAATATCTGCGAACGGATATTGTACCGGATATAATCAATGATATTCCTGTCTCCTGCAATGAAGGCCCCAATACTTGCCATTGATTTAGCAAAGGTGGAGAAGTAAAGGTCAATTGCATCCTGGCAACCCTGTTCTTCACCGGCACCGGCACCTGTTTTTCCCAATGTGCCAAAGCCATGCGCATCATCCACCAGTAAACGGAATTGATATTTATTTTTCAGGTCAGCAATTTCTTTCAACTTGCCCTGGTCGCCTGCCATACCAAACACACCTTCGGTGATCACCAGTATGCCACCGGCAGATTGTTTTTCAATAAGTGCCGTTGCCCGTTGCAATTGCTTTTCACAATCTTCCACATCGTTATGTTTGAACACATACCGGTGCCCGGGATGCAGACGAAGTCCATCAATGATACAGGCATGACTTTCTGCATCATACACAATGACATCATGCCGGCTGCAGAGTACATCAATAATGCTTACCATTCCCTGGTAACCAAAGTTCAGCAGGGCAGCATCTTCTTTCATTACAAAAGCAGCCAGCTCATTTTCTAATTGTTCATGAAGATTACTGTTGCCACTCATCATTCGGGCGCCCATAGGGTAGGCAAGGCCGTATTGTTTGGCGCCGTCAGCATCTGCTTTGCGAACCTCGGGATGGTTGGCCAGGCCCAGGTAATTGTTCAGGCTCCATACGATCATTTCTTTGCCACGGAATATCATCCGGCTGCCGATCTCTCCTTCCAATTTTGGGAAGGCAAAATAACCGTGTGCCCTTTCCCGGTGCTGCCCGATGGGGCCAGCATGTTTCAATAAACGTTCAAAAATATCTGCCATAACTGCTTAAAATTTATGGGTTTAACTAATGGCGCCTTGCCCGCCGAAGCTTTAGCGGAGGCCGGGCAAAGGTAAGGTTTTCAGCCTTTTGCCTGATATGAAGTTTATCAGATTCAGTACTTTGAGAATGAGTGTTTTGTGCCTGCCCGAATTTAGAAATCAACTTGTCGGCACATTATTTTAGTATCGATCCGGAGCAGGACCGGAATCCGGCAATTCCT
>JBEBIF010000331.1:0-4031 GCA_040080515.1 Chitinophagaceae bacterium
TTCTTGTATTTCTTACTAATTTATGACCCTATTTCGCCTGAAAGACTCTCCGGGCTTTCAACAACTTTTAAACTTTAAACTTTAAACTTTAGAACCCTTTATCTACATTTGTTCCAATGGATATAGAAAATATGGAGTATAACACGACGAGAAACCACCTTACCATGAGGGAATATGGACGTCATGTGCAGAAAATGGTGGAGCATATTATGACTATTGAAGACCCCGAACGCCGTCAGGGCAATGCCCAGGCAGTGATAGAACTCATGGGGTTTTTAAATCCCCACCTGAAAAATGTGGAAGATTTCCGTCATAAGCTTTGGGACCACCTTTTCCTGATCTCTGATTTTACACTGGATGTAAAATCGCCTTACCCCATTCCCACAAGAGAAACACTGAAGGCAAAGCCCAACCCGCTTCCTTATCCCAAACGGTATCCCAAACTGCTTCACCTGGGCAAAAACCTGGAAGTGATCATCAACAAAGCCCTGGCAGAGGAAAATCCGGAGAAAAAATTAGGTTTCGCCAATGCGGTGGCCTACTACATGAAGCTGGCTTATAACAACTGGCACAAAGAAATAGTGCATGATGATGCGATACAGAGTGAATTGAGCGCCATCACCGATGGTCAGCTCACCTTTACCAATACGCCTTATGTAAAAGCATTCCGCCCACAGCAGGAAGGCCGTGATAACCGGGGTAGCTATGGTAAGCGGCCTGGCGGCGGCAAGTTTCAGCAGCGTAGTGGCGGAGGTGGCGGTGCCCGCAGAAATGATGGCCGTGACAACCGTGGCGGTGGTGGTGGTAATTTTAAGAAGAAGCGATATTAAAACCGTTTAAGGTTCAAAAGTTTAATAGTCAAAGGTTGGTGCCTAAAAGTACCAGCCTTTTATATTATATAGCAATCTGTTTACCTTGCAGCACATTTTCATATTTTCTAATTCTCTAATTTTCACATTCTCATGCATTCCTTCGAAGTAAGAGGCGGCAACAAACTACACGGCGAGATCATTCCGCAGGGAGCTAAAAATGAAGCACTGCAGATCATCAGTGCCGTATTGCTTACCCCTGAAAAAGTTACCATCACCAATATTCCCGACATTATTGACGTGAACCTGCTGATAGAACTGCTGGGCGAAATGAATGTGAAACTGGAAAGGACCAGCCGCGACACCTGCACCTTCCAGGCAGATGATGTGAACATCGATTACCTGCACAGTGAAGCCTACAAAAAGAAAAGTGGTAAACTTCGTGGCTCAGTAATGTTTGCCGGCCCCCTGCTGGCACGGTTTAAAAAAGCATTTATTCCAAAACCAGGGGGTGATAAGATCGGCAGACGCCGATTAGACACACATATCATCGGCTTTGAAAAACTGGGCGCCGTATTTAATTATCATGAAGAAGATGGCTTCTTTCATTTAGAAGCACCGGGTCTGAAAGGTGCCAACCTGTTGTTAGATGAACCATCAGTTACCGGCACAGCTAATATTGTGATGGCGGCCTCTATGGCTAAAGGGACCACCACTATTTACAATGCTGCCTGTGAGCCTTATATTCAGCAACTATGCAACATGCTGAACCGGATGGGTGCAAAGATCAGCGGCATTGGCAGCAATATGCTCACCATTAAAGGGGTGGACTATCTTGGCGGTACTGAACATCGCATGCTGCCGGATATGATCGAAGTAGGATCCTTTATAGGGCTGGCCGCCATGACACAAAGTGACATCACCATCAAAGGGGCTGGTATTGAACATCTCGGTATCATTCCAGAAAAATTTCAGCAACTGGGCATACAGATGAATTTCAATGGTGATGATATTCATATCCCCTCACAGGAAAGTTATGAGATACAAACATTCCTCGATGGATCGGTGATGACCATTTACGATCATCCCTGGCCGGGTTTTACACCAGACCTTTTAAGCATTGTACTGGTAACGGCCATACAGGCCAAAGGTTCTGTACTCATTCACCAGAAAATGTTTGAAAGCCGTTTGTTCTTTGTAGATAAGCTGATTGATATGGGGGCAAGAATAGTATTGTGCGATCCGCACCGTGCCGTAGTGATCGGTTTGGAACGGGAACAAATGCTGCGGGGCATTACCATGAGCAGCCCGGACATCCGTGCCGGGGTGGCCTTGTTAATTGCTGCACTCAGCGCTGATGGAAAAAGTATTATCCAGAATATTGAACAGATAGACCGCGGCTACCAGGATATTGACGGACGGTTGAAAAAACTGGGGGCGGATATTAAAAGAATTGAAGGATGAAAAAATGCAGAAGAAATAAAAGCATTGAAACCTGTTCCCTGTTTCTTTTGCTGCTGCTTTTCTGCCCGGATTCTTACTCGCAAAAAAAAGACAAGAATTATAAAGACGGTTATATCATCCGGTTTAATGACACCATCAGTTGCAAGATATATACAGGCCACCAGGACAATGAAATCGGGTACGAACTGCGATTCAAATATGCAGATGGCCGTGTTATCAAATATCACCCCGGTAGTGTGGTAAAAGGATTTGGGTACAAAGTGAATGACACACTGAAACATTTTTATGTGATCAATGTGCCGGAATACTGGATCAACGAACAAAAAAATAACAAAGCCTATGCAGAAGTGCTTTCCACCGGGCAGTTGCGGCTCTTTAAATACACAGAAATAAAAAATAGTGTGCTGGTACCCATTATTCTTCCCTCCGGCGTTGCAGTAGTGGGCGGCACAAAAAGTAAATACAGTTTCTTTATTCAAACCGGGGAGGCAGACAGCTTAATTAAGGTCGGTCATAATAACATGGTGGGCCCGCCCCATTTTACAAGAGAAGAGATCCTTCCTTTTTTAACCGGCTATGTGCAGGCGATCGCCGAAGTGGGAGACCGGTTTATTTATCAAAAAGAGCTGGAAAAGATCTTCAACCGCTATAATTTGTGGTACGCTAAAAATAATAAACCACCAGCTGAAACTAATTAAGATATGCTTACAGATATTTTCAAGACACCTATCACACTCGAAGATGAAAGAGTACTGCTGCGCCCATTAGAAGAAACAGACTTTGACAACCTGCTGCCTTTTTCATTGAATGAACCGGAAATATGGAAGTACGGTTTATTGACTTGCGCTGGTGAACAGAACCTCCGCAATTATATTTCCGGAGCAGTAAAGAACCGCAACGACCAGAAAGAATATCCTTTTATTGTATTTGATAAAAAAACCAACAGCTATGCGGGCAGTACCCGCTTCTATGATATACAACAAGCCTATTTGACCACCCAGCTTGGCTACACTTGGTATGGAAAAGATTTTCAGCGTACCGGCCTGAACCGGCATTGCAAACTCCTGCTTCTTACTTTCGCTTTTGAAGAATGGGGATTGGAAAGAGTAGAGTTCCGGGCCGATAATACTAATGCCCGCAGCATTGCCGCCATGAAAGCTATTGGTTGTGTGGAAGAAGGAATCCTCCGGAATCATACTCCAAAAGCAGATGGCACAAGAAGGGATGCTATTGTGCTAAGTATCTTAAAAACAGAATGGTTTGGAGGAGTGAAGGAATTGTTGAAGAATGCTATTCATTAATAAAGCATAGCGAATTGCCGGCCCGCAACCCCTGTCTTTTATTTTGAAATTTTCCTCTTTCTTTGCACATGGTTGTTTCTCAAAAAAAGATCATCATTATTGCTGCTCCTTCAGGTGCCGGAAAAACATCCGTTACACGGCATTTATTAAACGCCCTGCCGGACCAACTGTCCTTTTCCGTTTCCTGTGCCACCCGGCAGCCCCGCAATAATGAAAAAGATACGGTGGATTATTACTTCATCTCTGTAGCAGAGTTTGAAAAAAAAATCGACGCCGGGCAATTTGTAGAATGGGAAATGGTGTACCGCGGTAAATATTATGGCACCCTGAAAAGCGAGTTACAACGTATCTGGCAAAATAACAAAGCACCATTGCTGGATGTGGATGTAAAAGGCGGCATCAATGTACAGCGGCAATACCCGCATCAATCCTTGTCACTTTTTATCGAACCTCCTTC
>JBEBIF010000332.1:0-4021 GCA_040080515.1 Chitinophagaceae bacterium
AACCTGATATTGCCCCGCCAGAGTGTCGTCAGCCAGTTAAATACTTTAATAGCTGAGGGCACAGCAATCAACAGCGTCAGCAATACGAATATTGAACCCAGGAATGGATTTAATCCTGTTACAAACATATGGTGTGCCCATACCAAGAAGGCAAGAATGGTGATAGCAAACAAAGAACCCAGCATCGCCATATAACCAAAGATGGGTTTTCGGCTGTTCACGGATAATATTTCTGATACCATTCCCATCGCCGGCAATAAAATGATATAAACTTCCGGGTGACCAAGGAACCAGAACAGGTGCTGGAACAAGATGGCACTACCTCCTTCATTTGGCAATATTTCTCCGTTTACTACAATGTCACTCAGGTAGAAACTGGTGCCAAGGTTGCGGTCAAATAACAACAAGATCAGACCTGATAATAATACCGGGAATGATAATACTCCAAGTACTGCGGTAAAGAACATCGCCCAAATGGTCAATGGCAGTCTTGTCATGCTCATCCCCTTCGTACGCATGTTAAGAATAGTCGATATATAATTCAACCCTCCCAATAGTGATGATACCACGAACAAGGCCATACTCACAATCCATAAATCCATTCCCAATTTAGATCCATCCGATGCCTGTCCCAATGCACTTAGAGGCGGGTACACTGTCCACCCTCCCGATGCAGGACCTGTGGAAATAAACAAAGAAGATATCATAACAATACTGGCCATAAAAAAGAACCAGTAGGAAAGCATGTTCAGAAGTGGAGCCGCCATATCCCTTGCCCCTATTTGTAATGGAATAAGAATATTAGCAAAGGTTCCGCTCAATCCGGCTGTTAATACAAAAAACACCAGCACAGTTCCGTGCATGGTAATTAATGAATAATAAAATTCCGGTTGTATCTGTCCGCCTTTGGCCCACTTACCGAAAAAAGTTTCAAGAATAGGAAAAGATTGATCAGGATAGCCTAACTGTAACCTGAACAATACGGAAAACAAACCACCAATGATGGCCCAGACAATTCCTGTAATGAGGAATTGTTTACCAATCGTTTTATGGTCCATGCTGAAGATATACTTCGAAACAAATGTTTCCTTGTGATGTCCATGATGTTCATCATGATGTGCCGCATGAGCGGTGGCCAATCCGGAATGTATATTCATTGCTTCACTCATAATCTTTTATTTTAGCAACAACCTCGGTTGATATCTGTTTTAATTTTTCATTTTCATTGCTGTCGGAACTCCTGCAGCAGGTACATTACTTATCGCTGTATCCTTTTTTACGGCTGTTGGATCATTTGCAGGATTCGCCACCAGGTATTGTGGTTTTTTACCAGCCAGCCAAGCATCAAACTCTTCCTGGGTTTCCACTACTATCACTGCCCGCATGCTATAATGCCCCTTCCCGCACATCTGGTCACAGGACAGCTCATATACAAATTCCGGCTTCCCTGTTTTTTCAATCATTTGCTTAGTGGTATATTTTGGAGTAAACCACATGGTAGTAGGTGTTCCCGGCACAGCGTCCATCTTCATTCTGAAATGAGCCAGACCAACGTCATGAATCACATCTTTAGCATTAATAACCAAATGCACCGGCTTGTTTACCACTAAGTGCATCTCCCCGGCATTATAAACATCATCATGATTAGCCGGATCATCCCAAAGCTGTCCCATGGGATTCCCTTTAGCCTCGTTAGTATTTTTGAAAAATTTCTTCCCTAGAATATTGTCTTTCCCGGGATAGCGAAACTCCCATTTAAATTGACTGCCGGTAACTTCTACGGTCATGGCATCTTTAGGAGCATCACCGGTTATTTTGAACCAGTAAAACAATCCAAAACCAACCAACACTGTCAATGCGATAGCCGGTATTACTGTCCATATCAGTTCCAGTTTATTATTGTGGGGATAGTAGTATGCTTTTCGCTTATCAGATTCCTGGTATTTAAAAGAAAACCAGAATAATGCAATCTGGGTAATAAGGAATACGATAAAAGTAAGGCCGATAGTGATATACAACATCCGGTCAACCAGCACACCATGATCAGAGGCAGATTCGCCTAAAATTTTTCCTTTCAATTTTTCATTGCAATAATACACTCCAATTAATCCAATGACGAGGAATGCCAGCAGCATGAACGCATTGATTTTATTGGTTTGTTTCCTGGCCCTTTCTTCGCCACGCAATACTGCCACATATTCGCTTGCCTTGGCTATCTGAAAGGTGATCAGAAAACCCAATCCTAAAATTGCAACGATGAAAAATGTCTGCATAAACTTTATATCTAAATTCCAAATAATAATCCCGATAGCTATCGGAACCAAATCCCAAAAAATTCAAATCCCCCTTTACTCAACAACCCCAAACTCTTCTTTAAACCTTTCATTTCAAAAGTGTGTCAGACGTTCTGCGAGACGTCAGGCAACACTTACGTATGATGAATCAAACTCTCTTTTACAAACGGATGGTTCTTTGCCAGCAGCGGCGCTTTGCTTAATGCCCTGCCGGTTACGAACATAATCAATCCTGCAAATCCTAATGCCACACCAAAATCATAGAGTATCATGGGCACATGTGTTTCACCTGTTTTGGCATCTGTCATCGGGCTTGGGAAAACCATCTGGTAAAAATCAAGCCAGTGGCCAAAAATGATCAGCAGGGCCATGAAGGTTACTGTTGAATAATTTCTCTTGGCCCCTCTTCTCATTAATATTAATAATGGCGCCAGGAAGTTGATGATAAACATAAGCCAGAAAATACCACTGTACACTCCCTGTGCCCTGGGTTTGAAATAAGTTGTTTCTTCAGGAATGTTGGCATACCAGATCAACATAAACTGGGAGAACCACAGGTAGGTCCAGAATACAGAGAAGGCAAACATGAATTTTCCAATATCATGTAAATGCTCTTCATTGGTGTATTCAAGGTAGCCGCTGTTTTTCAGATACACTACAAACAAACATATTAAGGCCATACCGGCCACAAACGTACTGGCAAAAGTGTACCAGCTGTACATGGTACTGTACCAATGTGCATCAATACTCATCAACCACAACCAGGGAATGGAGGACATAACGGTTAAGGCAAACACAACGATAAACAAGGCAGCCCATACGGTATTATTCCAGACATATTTTTTTCTTTCTTCTGTAGTAGCAAGCGGTTTATCATCAAGGCTACGGGATAGATTTCTCATTTTCCATCCTAATAATGACCAGGCTACAATGGTAAAGATTGTCCAGCCTGCAAAAAAATTCTTATTTAAAAATCCTTTTTTAAAATTCAATATGGAATCATGCTTCACATGTTCAGTATCTGTCCAATGATATAATTCATGATTATTGCCGAAACAAATCAATAAAAGAATAACGCCACAGATCGTTCCGATGACAGGGACAACAGCAGAGATAGCTTCGGGAACCCTGCGAAAGGCCATTTGCCATCCGCCCCATGCAAGGGTGGTGGCGCAAATAAAGAACATAGCCGCATTCACTACCAGCAAAAAGAGTACGCCAAGGCGGATGAGATCGTGCGTCGCCTGATCGACGCAACGCCGCCTCGCGAGGCGCGGGATTTCTTATTTGTGGCGCGCGTCAAGCTGGCAATGCAGCAGTACGATTCGGCGATCGCCGTCCATACCGATGGCCTCAAGCGGTTACCCAAGAACTGCCAGCTCTGGCAGGAATTGGGCACGGTCTACGCCACCAAGGGCGATGCGGCCACGGCCCTCGCCACTTTCGACAAAGGCATCGCCGCTGTGCCGAAGTGTGGGCTCAACTACAACGAAGCCGCGCGCTTACTGATCAATCAAAACCGCATCCCCGAAGCCAAACAAAAACTCGACACGCTGATCCAGATCGCACCGCTTTCGGATGGTGCGGCAATTGCGAAAGAGATTCTGGCTTCCATGCCGAAGTGAGTGGCAACGGGTGAACGCTATGCCTGATTGTGCAAAGTGTTTTCAAAAGCCCCGCGCGCTTGCTGGTGCTGCCGCACCGGTCATCGTGGCATGCCTCCTCAC
>JBEBIF010000333.1:0-4018 GCA_040080515.1 Chitinophagaceae bacterium
ACCTTCCCGTCCGCCGGGCGGACAGTGGTTTGCAGTTTCAGCGGGAGAACGATGACTAACAGGTAAACAGGAAACCCATTCACTATTATCTTTTCACCATTCACCACCCTTACAGCTACGGGGATAGCGTCAGATTTTGACTGACTTCCCTTTTAATCCCGGTTATTATGCCGGGAACCAAATCAATGCAAATGTAGGGCGGGCAGTTTTATTTGCAAGAAGAGTTATTAACAGGAGAGTGGAGATTTTTTTTTGCCCAGCAGCAGTGCTTATGGCATCGCCTGTTGCAAGTTTACCCGCCGAGGCGGGCACTCTTCATCGTCCCGTTCGCTGCTCAGCATTTGCGGATAGGCTTACCTCTTTGCGACTTTGTGCCTTAGCGAAAAACTATTCGTCCAGACATTCGACCCTATTACCGGCACACTGAAACGATTAACTTTTATGTAACTTCCTTTGTAATATATGCGAACCAAACTAATCAGTACACTCGGCCACCTGGCAGGCTGGTTATTTTTCTTTAGCCTGATCGTGGGGTTTCTTTCCAACTCACCGGAAGCTGGCAGCAGTATCTTTTCTAAACTGCTGGCACCGCAATTCCTTATCTTCTACTTTGTTTTCCTGTTCCTTTTTTATTTCAATTATTTTATTTTAATACCACAGCTCTATCTGAAGAAAAAATACCTCCTTTATTTTCTTATCATCTGCTCCTTATTTGTGGCCGTTTTTTTCATCAAGCCGTTTGACGGACTTATGTTTCTCAACCCCCCGCCAGGGCAAGCCCCCCGTATGGAAAGAGTGGGAAACAGGCCACCACCTCCGCCAAACAACGGCCAACACAAACGCATGGATATAAACAGTATCATCCTGTTTGTAACTATCTGGTCGCTTAGTACAGCCATCCCTGTCATCCGGCAGTGGCGGCTCACCGAGCAGCGGGCCATACAGGCGGAGGCTGATAAAGCCAATGCAGAATTATCATTCCTGAAATCGCAGGTGAATCCTCATTTTTTATTCAACACCCTCAATAATATTTACTCGCTGGCCGTTACCAAAAGTGAGAACACGGCACCGAGCATCATGAAGCTTTCCAACATCATGCGGTATGTGACGGATGAAATTCATGAGGACTTTGTGCCACTTGACAGCGAGATAGAGTGCATGAAAGATTTTATCGACCTGCAGCGGATGCGGCTGGGAGAAAAAATGAATGTTAGCCTTTCCATTACCGGCGATACAGCAGATAAAAAGATCGTCCCGCTTATCCTGATGACGTTTACAGAGAATGTGTTTAAGTATGGGATTAGCAGTCATGAACCCTCTGCCATTATTATCAAACTATCTGCCGACGAACATAATATCACTTTCTTTTGCCAGAATAAATTATTTGAAACAAAACGAAATACAGAACGCACCGGTATTGGCATACCTAATGCAAAGCAACGGCTACAGCATTTGTACCCCAATAAGCATTTCCTGGACATCAGCGCTGAGAAAGGGTTGTTTACCGTGCAATTAACATTACAGGCTTAACTTAGTATGGTCATGCTTATTAAATGTATAGCGATAGATGATGAGCCGCCGGCCCTGTTGCTGCTAAAGGAATATATTGCCCAGTGTGCGGGTCTTCAATTAGTACAAACCTTTGATGATGCTATCACAGGCAGTGAGTTTTTGCGGCAGCACCCGGTTGATCTGCTTTTTGTTGATATCAATATGCCGGATATTTCCGGCCTTGACCTGGTCCGGTCGCTGGATAAAAAGCCAATGATCATTTTCACCACGGCGCATAAGAAATTTGCTATGGATGGTTTTGAACTGGATGCGGTGGACTACCTGCTAAAGCCGATCAGCTTTGACCGGTTTGCTAAAGCGGTGAATAAAGCGACCGAATATTTTGACTACAAAATGAAACCGGCAACACAGGAATCGGAAAACCTGTTTGTGTACTCAGAATATCGGATGGTAAAAATTTCGCTGGCAGATATTGAATACATCGAAAGCCTGGAAGATTATATACGCATCAACCTTACTACCGGCAAACCAGTGATGACGCTGCTGACCATGAAGAAGGTGCTGGAAAAATTGCCCGCTACTGCATTCAGCCGTATCCACCGCAGTTATATTGTGGCCACTGATAAGGTGCGGTCTGTACTTAACCGGAAGGCCAAGCTCATTTCTGGTATTGAATTACCTATCAGTGACAGCTATCTTGATTTTATTAATGAATGGAAAGCACAGATTTGAGAATGATAATGGATGAACACGGATAAAGTCATTCAATTGTAATAGCTTGTCCAACTCTTTTATGACTTAATTGCTATAAATAATCTGCGATTTGTAATTCTTTAACACTCCCCCAAAAATGAATTGTCATTTTCTGCGTTTGGCAAGTAATCGCATTCCTGTATTTTAGTTCGAGCCACCTGTATCGCTTCTGCCCGGAGATTTTTATCATCACCTAAAAAATGTCGGATGAAGCGTTTAACAACAACGGCTGTTACAGCCTTCCTTGCTATTTGCACTGTCGCAACGGCGCAGGCACAACAAGACAACCCGAAGTATGAGTTTGGTATCAACCTGGGCTTCCTTGTGTACCAGGGCGACCTTACTCCCAAACAGCTTGGCTCATTTGAAACACAAAAGTTCTCAGTGGGGTTTCACGCCAGCCGGCTGTTCAACCGTTCCTTTTCCGTACGGGGCAACCTGCTATTTGGAAAACTTAAGGGCGATGAATCAAAGTATGATAATCCCGACTACCGGAAGCAGCGGAATTTTGCTTTCACTTCGCCCGTCATTGAATTGTCGGGCCAGCTGGTATGGAATGTACTGGGCAGAAATTATATAACTAAAGGGTTCTCACCCTACGTATTTGCCGGTGCCGGTTTTTCCTTTTTACGAATAAAACCTGACTGGAGCAATATCAATACAACTTATTTTGATCCGGAAGTATCGGAGGTATGGGCAGGATTAGCTGCTGATTCTGCCCATGCACTACCGCGGTTGCTGCCGGTGGTCCCTATTGGTGCAGGAGTGAAATACTTTTTTTCACAACGGCTTGCAGTAAATGCGGAAACATCTTACCGGCTGGCCTATTCCGATTATATCGATGGGTTCAGCCAATCCGTCAATCCTAAAAAGAATGACCATTATCTCAATTATTCGATAGGGCTTATTTATCGTACCGGGAAAAAAGACAGGCTGGCATGCCCCGTTATGCGGTATTGATCTAATAAAAAGAAGATCATCGGTACAATAGTCCCATTTACCGGTACACATTATACTTCATGCAACTAATTCCGTCACAGAGGTGCGATACATGTGACGACACAGGAAGCGAATTTGTCGGGCAGTTAGATGAAAAAGAGGGGTGCTGTATCTACAGCACCCCATATTTAAAACCCGTTTACCGGCACAATCATCCCGGTGGTCTATAATAATTGGCGATCGATGGGCAAAATCGAAATTTTAAAAAACAAAAATCAACAGTCATGGAACAATCAAGAAAAAAATTCCTGAAAAACTTTTTTATCGGTGCTACCTCTGTACCGCTGATCCTGGAAGCTTGCAAAAAAGAAAGTAGTACCAGCTCCGGCAGCTCCGGTTCTGGTTCAGGCTCTGGTAGTGGATCTGGTACCTGCACCGTATCACCCACTGAAACGGCCGGTCCTTTTCCCACCATTACTCCTTCCTCATTGGTAAGGTCTGATATACGGGCAGACAGGACGGGTGTTGCTTTTACACTCAACATTACTATTAAGAATAC
Organism: Chitinophagaceae bacterium; assembly: GCA_040080515.1. Classification (GTDB taxonomy): domain Bacteria; phylum Bacteroidota; class Bacteroidia; order Chitinophagales; family Chitinophagaceae; genus JJ008. The sequence continues at coordinate 3,764 of JBEBIF010000333.1, forward strand.
AAACAATAGCTGCGCAGCACTCGCCGGTGCCATCGTTGATATCTGGCATTGTGATAAGGATGGTTATTATTCCGAGTATGGCGGTACGGGTATGCAGACGGTCAATTATACCGGGGTACATTTTTTAAGGGGCCGTCAAACTACCGATGCCAACGGACTGGTATCATTCACCTCTATATTCCCCGGATGGTATAGCGGCCGCTCCACACATATCCATGTGCACATATATAATGCAGCAGGCACCTCATTATTAGT
>JBEBIF010000334.1:0-3997 GCA_040080515.1 Chitinophagaceae bacterium
CCTGGTTATTGGCAAGAATATTCCTTTTGATAAGATCGCTGCATTATTTGCCGGGTGTTGTCAAAAACTGGTCATTGAATTTGTACCTAAGACGGATGAAAAGATACAACTGATGTTGGCGGAACGGAAGGATGTTTTCAATCACTATGACCAGGGTTCTTTTGAACACTGTTTTTCCCAACACTTTCGCATCAAACAGAAACAGGAAATAGCCTCATCCGGAAGAACCTTATACCTGATGGAAAAAATATGATGAACCGACTTCGCCATATCATCTGGAATAAACCGGTATTCCTGTACCTGCTGCCCGTATTTTTTGTACTGCACGGCTGCACAGAAAACTATGACTACATCCCGCTGAAAGATGCGGTACTGCTGACATTGCTCTACATTGGGTTCTCTTTGCTATTCGCTTTATTGTTCTGGCTATGGTACCGCAACTTTACCAAAGCCAACCTGGCCGCCTTTCTCATTATGGCTTTCCACTTCTTTTTTGGCAGCCTGCATGATGGATGGAAAAGACTGGCGGGCAGTTCGTTTATTACCAGTTACACCTTTATCCTCCCGGCTGCAGCTGTACTTTTTATCGCCGCATTCATTGTTATCAAAAAAAGAAGGTCCGGCTTTTCAAAAACAAGAACCTACCTGAATGTACTGCTGTTCTTACTCATCCTTGTTGATACCGGATCATTACTGAGCAAAATGTTTTCCCGTAAAAAAGTATCCGCGGCACTTCCTGCGGGTTTTACTATTTGTGATACCTGCCAGCGGCCCGATGTGTATTTTATCATCGCAGATGAATATGCCGGTAATACAGAATTAAAAGACCTGTTCGGTTTTGATAACAGCAACTTCCTTTCGGCACTCAGCAACTGGAAATTCAGGGTGATATCTGACAGCCGCAGTAACTATAACTACACTCCTTTCTCTGTAGGGTCTATCCTGAATATGGACTACCTGCAACTGCGGGATAATAACCGCAACCAGTCTGATCTTACTTATAGTTATAAAAGTATTCGTGACAACCGGCTGCTGCAGTTCCTGCAATATCATGGATACGGGTTTTACAATTATTCCATTTTTGATTTTGAAGGACAACCGGGCAGGCGGCTGGAGAATTTTTTGCCGGTAAGTACCAAACTGATAACTGCTCAAACCTTTTTGAGCCGGGTGGAAAAAAATATTCTGTTTAATATCGTTACAAAGTTTCGTTCTAAGGCGGCATTGAGAAAAGTAACATATTCCATCAAACAGAATAACGATAATATCTATTCCCTTACATGGGACCTGGCGGGTAAAAAAACGACGGCACCTAAATTTATTTACACCCACCTGGAACTGCCGCACTATCCATATTATTATGATAAAAACGGCAAAGAGCAACCATTTGAAAAACTGGTGGAGGGACAGCAAACCAATAAGGCTGCCTATATTGAATACCTGCAATACAGTAATAAAAAATTGCTGGAACTGGTGGACCATATTCTGAAATCATCGGCCGCACCTCCCATTATTGTACTGATGGGAGATCATGGGTTCCGTCATTTTACAGAGCCGGTGGCGCAGCAATATCATTTTCTCAACCTGTCTGCGGTGCATCTTCCTTCCGGAAATTATGGAGCATTTAATGACAGTCTTACGGGGGTGAATCTTTTCCGGGCCATCATTAATACCCAATACGGTCAGCAGTTATCTTTTCTGAAAGATTCCACCAGCTATTTAAAAGACTGATGAAATTTGCATCCCCGGTTATAAAGGTTATTTTTGTTGTTCATCTTCAGATGAAGGCAAAAACACATGTTTAATCCCAAAAAAATATTAGTACTGGCCCCTCATACCGATGATGGTGAATTGGGATGTGGTGGTACCATTGCCAAATTCTGTGAGGAAGGGCGCACGGTGTATTATGCCGCATTCTGCCTTTGTGCTAAATCGTTACCGGCGCATCTTCCGCCAAACACACTGGCAGATGAATGTAAAAAAGCTACTGCCCTGCTCGGAATTAAACCGGCTGATCTTTTTTTATTCGACTATGAAGTAAGGGAGTTGCCGCAAGCAAGGCAACAGGTACTTGATGAATTACTGAAACTAAAAGCTGCCATCGATCCCGATTTGGTATTTCTCCCTGCAGCATCTGATATTCACCAGGACCACCAGGTCATTCACCAGGAAGGATTGCGGGCTTTCAAAAACATTTCAATTGCGGGATATGAATTGCCCTGGAACAATTCCTCTTTTAGCACCGATTGTTTTATCCGCCTCAACGAAAAACAATTGCTGCAAAAAACAGAAGCATTGAAAGCATATGGGTCACAATCCCACCGCAACTATATGAAAGAAGATTTCACCCGGTCGCTGGCCAAAGTGCGGGGTGTGCAATGCAACAGTGCCTATGCAGAAGCATTTGAGATCTATAAACTGATGGTCTGAGGTATTGCTGTTGAAAAATCAAAAAGAAACATTCTTGTATCTTAACTCACCAGTGCCAGTTCCAGCACCTGGTTCATCGTTTTTACAAAGTGAAATTTGATGCCTTTTATAAAATCAGATTCAATCTCCTGCACATCTTTTTCATTTTGCCAGCAAAGAATGATCTCTTTTAACCCGGCCCTTTTTGCAGCCAGCACTTTTTCTTTGATGCCGCCTACCGGCAACACCTGCCCACGCAGGGTTATCTCACCCGTCATTGCAAGGAATGGTTTTACCCTTTTGCCTGTCAAAGCAGAAGCAATAGCTGTCATCATGGTAACGCCGGCGCTGGGGCCATCTTTTGGCACCGCCCCTTCGGGCACATGAATGTGTATGTTCTTTTTCTCAAAGAGTTTTGCATCCAGTTTATATCTTTTGGCGTTGGATTGTAAATAGGTCAATGCCGTGCTGGCGCTTTCCTTCATCACATTGCCGAGATTTCCTGTCAGGCGAAGCTCACCCTTGCCATCACTCAGGCTGGTTTCAATAAAGAGGATATCGCCTCCCACATAGGTCCAGGCCAGGCCTACTGCCACACCGGCCATGTTGGCGATCTTGTAAATGTCATTGCTGTACCGGGGCTTTCCTAATATCTTTTCTACATCATCTGCCGTCAGTGCTGCTTTTATTTTTCCTTTCATTGCCAGTTGCTTGGCCTGGTTGCGCATGATGGAGGCCAGTTGCCTGTCCAGTTCTCTCACGCCGCTTTCACGGGTATAATCCTGTATCACTTTTTCCAGCACTTTATCTGCTATCCGGAAGTTGGTATTCTTTAATCCATGCAACTCTTTTTGTTTGGGAAAGAGGTGCTGCTTCGCAATTTCAATTTTTTCTTCCACCGCATAGCCGCTGAGGTCTATCACTTCCATCCTGTCACGCAATGCCGGCTGAATATTTTGAAAATTATTGGCCGTGGCAATGAATAATACTTTGCTCAGATCATACTCCGATTCAAGGTAGTTATCGTAAAACGTATGGTTCTGTTCGGGATCCAGCACTTCTAATAATGCAGAGGAGGGATCGCCACGGAAATCATTCCCGATCTTGTCGATCTCGTCTAATACGATCACAGGATTGGAAGATTTTACTTTGCGGATAGATTGTAATATCCTTCCGGGCATGGCACCGATATAGGTCTTACGGTGTCCCCGTATCTCACTTTCATCGTGCAGGCCACCAAGGCTCAGCCGTACATATTTCCTGCCAATGGCATGAGCGATACTTCTTCCCAATGATGTTTTGCCGATTCCCGGAGGACCCACAAAACAAAGTATCGGGCTCTTCATATCTCCTTTCAGTTTCAATACGGCGAGGTATTCCAGTATCCGTTCCTTTATCTTCTGCATACCATAGTTATCGGTATCCAGTGTCTTCCGTGCTTTCTTGAGATCGTAATGGTCTTCGGTATATTCTTCCCAGGGCAGCTCCAGCATCAGGTCGAGGTGATTATACACTACAGAAAAATCGGGAGTGCTGGGATGCATACGTTCCAGTTTCTCGATCCCTTTTTTGAACATTTCTTTTGCAG
>JBEBIF010000335.1:0-3971 GCA_040080515.1 Chitinophagaceae bacterium
GGGAGATACATCCTACACAATTCGCATTGCAGCCGGATGAAACGGGTACAGGGCATTCCCACCGGCCTAATGAAAAATTCCGGGCAGCAGGACAGCTATAGGTCAGTGCACAATTATTGGTGAGGTGTTCTACAAGCCGGTTATGCGGGTAATGTGCCTGCAATTCTTTTACACCAGCTTCTACTTTAGCCTGATCATAACCGGCACAATCCTGCCGGATGTCTGGTTCTATTCTTGTGGCAGGCACATAGAATTTATTGTTGAGCCAGCCGGCAGCGGTATAACAAAATAAGGGAAGGGTGGGGGCCTCTTTGGAAGTTTCATAGGCAGCCAGGTAAAACCCGGTGTGTGCAGGGGGAATAAATGCTGCAACGGCCCAGCCTTTTTCACACAGCCGCATAGCGCCGGTTTCCACATCAATACCAATACCTTTTCTGCCGGGCAGTTCGTATAAGGAGCCACCATCGGGCAGTTCGATCCATTCATCTGCAGGCACTTCAAATGCATCCCAGCCGCTGCGACCGGTTACATACAGTGAAGTATCTTCAAATATATTTCCCTTACCATCGGAATAGAGAACGTATGGAGACTGGGTGATATTCATTTATTCAGTTGTTGCTGGCAAAAGTCGTTAAATTCCTGCTCATTTATTGCATCAGCATATTTATCAACAGTTTGCTGGATCAGTTTGTTGTTTTTCAGATCAATCGTTAATAACCCGTCTTTGAGAATCATATTGTTCAATTGACTCCAATAGATCTTTCTTCTTGGTAATGAAGGATAGGAAACGTTGCTGGCGGAAACATAAAGCCGTAATGTTCTTACTGCAAAAAAGTAGAGAAGTACAAGTAATGCCAGTGCAATTGCCAGCCAGTAATAATGCATCCTTATATAGAAATAGAGTGATAGGCCAATGGCTGCACCTCTGAAATCGACCCGTTCTTTATTTTTAATAACAAAATGAAATATGATGCTGATCGCTATGCTTGCTGAGGCAAACAAACACTTTTTTTGTAGTTCGTTATTCGGAGATACATAAGCCAGGAAAAGAAAGGTAAGCAGATTCAGAATAATGATCACAAGTAAAGACCTTTTATACGATCTGGCCTTTTCATTCTTTAATGTTATTTCAAACTCCGCCATATCAGCTGTTACTGGTCACCAATAGATTACACAATTTGAACAGTACTCTTGCGCCTACATTAGAGTTCCAGTCCGTATCGCTGATGCCTACTTCACTCAGATCAAAACCCACGATCTGTCGGCCGCTTTCTACTATTTTGCGGAGCATGTAGAATATTTCTTCCAGTTCAAAACCACCGGGAACCGGGGTGCCGGTATGGGGGCACAATTTTCTGTCGAGCCCGTCAATATCAAAACTGATATATACTTTCTGCGGAAGCTTGTCCACTATTTCTTCTGCAATATGTTTCCAGGTATCGCCTTCAAACTGGCGGGTCTTTATTTCTTTATCAAAATACGTGATGACCTTGTAGTCACTGCTCTTTATATAATCCCATTCAATAAGACTGTAATCCCGTACTCCCACCTGTACCAGCCGGAACAGCTGCGGAATTTCCCGCAGTGCGTTGAACATGATGCTGGCATGGGAATAATAGAAACCTTCATACGTATCACGGAGGTCGCAATGTGCATCGATCTGTAAGATACCAAAGTCGCCATGCTTCTCACCGATCGCTTTCATATATCCCAGTGGTGTGCTGTGGTCGCCGCCTAAGATGCCCACCAGTTTATTTTTTGCCAGTAATGCTTTTGACTGATCGTATAACCATTCGTTGAGGAAAACTCCGCCTTCGTTTACCTCTTTCAGTGTCTTACTCATGAACTGGTTGGCCGACACTACATCTCCTTTTGATATATAGTCGATATACAGTTCAGCTTCTTTACGCAGGTAGTCGCTTTTCATCAGTATCTTTTTATCGCAGGGGCGCATATAAAAACCCTGCTTCCAGGCATCGGGCATTTCATGGTCAAACAGGTCCACCTGGTAGCTGGCTTTCAGCATCGCTTCAGGTGCACGGGCAGTGCCGGAGCCATAGCTTACTGTCACTTCCCAGGGAACGGGAATAATGATCAGGCGGGCACTGTCTTCATCTGTTGGCAATCCGAATATATTATTGTTGGGATTGCTTACGCTGTTCGGGTCATAGGTAGAAAGATCCATCATGTGTTGTAATTGAAAAGCGGTGCAAGTTATACCATTTTAATATATCAATACGACAGGGAATTTAAATGGCCGGTCAAGTTTTGCACAACCGTTGCCGGCAAACGAAAATGGGGAAGGTGGCTCCAATAAAAAAAAGGAGCTGAATTTCAGCTCCTTTTCATTTGACTTGAATCAATTATTTGCGGCTCAGGTTTTTAAGATGGTGTACATGAGACGCCACCGCCATTCGCATCTTTGGATATTCTATATAAGGCATGCCAAAATCCTGGCAGGCTTTCTTGATTATCTTACTGATGGCAGGATAGTGCACATGGGAAACACGGGGAAACAGGTGATGTTCTACCTGGAAATTCAATCCGCCCACCAGCCAGGAGATCAGTTTGTTGCGGGTCGCAAAATTGGCCGTGGTCTTTAACTGGTGCAGGGCCCATTCGTCCTCCATTTTACCGGTTGCCGGATCGGCTTGCGGAAAATGGGTGTCTTCTACCGTATGGGCCAGCTGGAAAACAATACTCAGTACCAGCCCGGCAAACATGCCATAAATGATAAACCCAACCACCCATGTTGAAAAGCCTACCGTGTAAATTGGAACGGCCATAAAAATAAAGGCGTGTACTAATTTAAATCCCCAGAAAGAGATATGCTGACCGATCGTCATTTTCCGGAGAGGGGTAGGACCGATCTTGCCGGAAAAATATTTCTTGTAGTCCGTAAAGAAAACCCACCAGATATAAAGTAAAGAGTAGGCTGCCCAGAAATACCAGTGCTGAAACCGGTGTATCTTATAATACTTCTGCGTTTCGCAAAGACGAAGTAAAGGTTTGGCTTCAATATCATCATCTATGCCTTCAATGTTGGTATAGGTGTGGTGGATGATGTTGTGTTTGGCCCGCCACATAAAGTTGTTGGCACCTAAAAAGTTAAGTGATAAGCCTGCCAGTTCATTCAGCCATTTATAACGGCTGAAACTGCCGTGCATACCATCATGCATGATGTTAAAACCAATAGCTGCTGTAAGGCCGCCTAATACGATACATTCGGTGATGGCCAGCCAGGTGGCAGGTGTATAAAACACTAAATGAACATAAACAAAAAGAAAACTGATAACCAGAATTATCGCCTTGGAATATAAAGTAAAGTTACCGGTAGCTGCTTTCCCGGCCTGGGCAAAGTACTCACTGATCCTTCTCTTCAATTCACCATGAAATGACTGAGATGCACTGGAGAATTTGGGACTTGACATAATTCAAAAATTTCTATTGGCAAAGGTAGTCTTTAAGTCTCAAAGGGGAGTAGAAAATTACTACAAACGGTTGCGGTAAATAAACCGGGTTTTGTTTAATCTTTTGACAAAAAGGCAAACAATTCAAACTAATCAGGTTTCATTTTGTATCAGCGCATCAAAGTTGCGGATGCCGATCTTCTTTTCGCAGATAAATCCTTCTGCATAATCCACACCGATCCGTTTACCAAACATGCGGGCACGGGCCACCACACTTTCCATAAAGCCGGGTGTGGAAATATAAGTTTGTGGTTCATCTGTTGTTGCAGTCGTACTGTGAAACTGGGTACTGTAAGCCAATATCGCTTTTGTTCTTTGTTCAAATGCATCACTGATGTCGATCAGCACATCCGGTTCATGATACCAGTCTTGTATATAATGAAACACATAAGAAGGTCTCCATCGTTGCTGCGCCTGCCCGTTCTCATCTGTGGTTATTATTTTGGCAAGTCCTGCTAAAAAACAACAATCAGCGATCATTTTTCCGGCACGGCCATGGTC
>JBEBIF010000336.1:0-3987 GCA_040080515.1 Chitinophagaceae bacterium
CTCCTGCTCCGCCTCATCAATAGTGCCGGCCTGGGTTCCTTCGCCGATCAGTGTTTTGATCTCTTCTTCAGTTACGGCATCATCGAGTGATCGTTTAATATTAAAAATGCGGAAGAAGAGATTACTGATCCTGTTTAGCAGCCATACAAAGGGATGAGTAAGCTTTGCAAAAGCATTCATTGGCCCTGCCACCGATTTTGCGATCTTCTCTGCCCGTAACAACCCGATCCGTTTCGGAATGAGTTCCCCGAAAATGATGGAAAGAAATGTAACGATCACTACAATGATGGTAGTGGAAATGGTATCGGCATACGGTTTCAGCAGGTCTATTTTTTCAATACCAGGTTGCAGGTAGCGGGCAAAGCGTTCACCGGAATACACACCCGTAAGGATGGCAATAAGGGTGATGCCTATTTGTGCAGCAGAAAGAAATTTTTCGGGATTGTTGGCCAGTTCCAGTGCCTTCCGTGCCCGTTCGTCCCCTCTTTCGGCCTGGTGCTCCAGTCTTGATTTTCGGGCAGATACCAGGGCGATCTCTGAAACAACAAACAGTGCATTAATTAATATAAGAACCAGCAGAATTAAAATCTCCATTTATAATTGTAATGATTGGTAATCGAAGATAGCGAAACGCAACGGGGAATGGAAAACCGGACATTGGGATAAGTAAGGAAAGTGAATGTGAAGACAGGATAAGGTCTTCGTGTGAACCAAAACAGGTATGGATCAAATCCTTGGTGAAACATACTGTCCATACGGGCCATTGCCGGGTACAGGCATATCTTTTCCGGGTTTTCATCCATATCACGGTAAATGAATTGCAAAATCAATACATTAGCTTTTTTCCATTCTGTCCATGGCAAAAATCATTCAATCCCGGTTTATCCGGTGGCTGCTGTTATCCGGCGCTTTTTTTCTGACGATCATGTCCTTATTGCGATGGGTCTTTCACCTGGTGTTCAAACCCGTTGGTGAACAAGGCTCTTTAGCATCTTTCTGGATGGGCTTTCGGTATGATGCCCGGGTAGTTTGCATCTTTTTACTCCTTGTCCTGGTGGGTGGGATAGCCGGTCTGTTCCGGCCTTTTACCAGCAAACGATCAAAACGGGTAGTACTTATCTTCTCCCGCTTCTTTGGTATCCTGATCATCCTGTTTTATACGTTCGACTTTGGCAATTTTGCCTACCTGCGCCAGCGAATGAATGCCAGCCTGCTTAGTTATGCAGAGGATGGAGCCATTTCTGCCCGGATGCTTTGGCAAACTTATCCTGTAATTAAGATCATGATTGGCTGGTCGGCAGCCTTAGTGTTCATTTTTTATGCTACCCGTTACATCTATACATGGGCAAACAGGTCGGCCGAAATCGCTACCCGGAGGAACCGGGTCATTACCTATTTTGCTGCATTCCTTGTATTTGCCGTGGCCATCTTTGGAAGGCTAAGCAGGTTTCCGCTTCGCTGGAGTGATGCATACCGACTGAACAGTGATTATAAAGCCAGCCTGGCATTGAACCCGTTCCAGAGTTTTGTCAGCAGCCTCAAATTCCGCCACTCCGGTTTTGATGAGGCCCAGGCAAAGAAGTACTACGGACTAATGGCAAAAGAACTGGGTGTACAGCAACCCGATCCTGCCACACTAAATTACCTCCGGGTAAATACAGTGAATGATTCTCTGCCTGCAGGGAAGCCCAATATTGTGCTGGTGGTATGCGAAAGTTTTTCAGCTTACAAAAGCTCCATGTGGGGCAACCCGCTGAATACGACACCGTACTTTAATGAGCTGTGTAAGCAAGGTGTATTTTATAAAAATTGTTTTTCACCGGCCTATGGTACTGCCCGGGGAGTGTGGGCCCTTATTACCGGCATTCCCGATGTAACCAGTTTTAAGACTGCCAGCCGCAATCCCAGCCTGGTAGATCAGCATACGATCCTGAATGATATTGAAGGATATGAGAAATTTTATTTTATTGGCGGCAGCGCCAGTTGGGCCAATATCAGGGGTTTGCTGGCCGGTAATATAAAAAACCTGCATCTCTATGAACAGGAAGATTATCATTCACCTGCAGTGGATGTATGGGGCATCAGCGATAAAGATCTTTTTTTGGAAGCCAATGAGGTTATCAAAAAACAAACCACCCCTTTCTTTACCATTATTCAAACGGCCGACAATCACCGGCCTTATACCATACCGGAAGAAGACCGGCCTTATGTTACAGCCAGAAATTTTCCAAAGGATACCCTTGGTAAATATGGCTTCTGGACCAATGAGGAATTGAATGCCTATTCTTACATGGACTATACCTATAAGGTGTTCATAGAGGCCGCCCGGAAAGAAAAATATTTTGATAATACTATTTTCATATTTGTCGGCGATCATGGCATCCGGGGTATTGCAGGTGATATGTTTCCTAAAGTGTGGACAGATCAAAGCCTTACGCTCTGGCATGTGCCACTGCTCTTTTATTCTCCGTCGCTCCTGCAGCCGGCAGTGGTGGAAACAAAAGTTTCGCAAGTGGATATCATGCCCAGTATTGCAGCATTGGCCCATTTGCCGGTAAGCAATACTACCCTGGGAAGAAATTTATTTGCCGTTCCATCTGTTACCGATAGCAACGATCATGACCATGCCTTTGTATTTGATTTTGACAGAAGCCTGATCGGCCTGGTAGCTAAAAAGTATTATTATGAGTATGACCTGAACACAAAGAAAGAAGGGCTCTATTCACTGGTCAATAATAATCCTTCTGCAAAGGAAGAAGCCGGTGAACCACTGGTGAGTGAACTGCGCAATCTGACATTGGGTTATTACCAAACATCCCGGTTCATGTTATTTCACAATAAAAAGAAGAAATAGATCAATGGGCCGGTAATGAAGAGGGGAGATCAAGCCTGAAGTATTTGTTGAACTGCGTTCCGGTGAATAGTCCAACAATGCAACCCAGCAAAGCGCCTCCGGCAATATCACCGGGATAATGCACACCCACATATACCTGTGCAAATGCAATGGTACCCGCCCACAAAAAAGCCAGCAACGCCCAACGGCCTATGAATTTTCTGAAACTGATAAAGATGAATGTGGCCATGCCAAAATGATTGGCGGCATGATTGGAAGTAAAACCCCAGCCGGAGGGACAGTTTACCAACAGCCTTAAATGCCCGATAAGGTCCGGGTTATTGCAGGGACGGGTCCGTTCGAATGTATATTTAAATCCCCTGGTGCCGATCATATCACATAAAGCCACGGTGACCAAAAAGAAGACCACCCACCAAACACCCTTTACTTTGAAATTGAGAAAAACGAAGACAAGAAGAAACAAATACAGGGGCAACCAATGATTGGCATTTCGCATAAAAGGCATCACGGCATCAAACAACGGGTTGCTCAGATCATTGTTCATAAACCGGAACAGGGAAAGGTCCCATTTAAGTAAAGTGTTCAAGAAACCGGCGGCCAGGATGATCATGAAGCAAAAGTAATGCTTGCCTTCTAATTGGCCGGTTCCTGTTAAAAAGGGCGGGGGTGTTGTTATACTGGTTTAAATTACATTGTTTTGTACTCCTTTCGCCAGTGGCGGATACCAACCTGATGCTGGTAAGATATAAAATACCAAAGACCTTATTGTGGGTGGCCAATCTCCTGGTCATCTTCCTGCTGATATTCACCCTGTTCCGGCTGGCTACTTTCCTTGCCTTCCGGCCGCGGAGTATTTCTTTCGGGGAGGTGATTCCCTCTTTCTTAATGGGCATCCGCTACGATCTGCGTTGGATCGCCATTATATTGATACCCGTAGTGATCGCCAGCGCTTTTCCCCGGCTATCCCCATTCTATTCTTCCCGCAATAAAAAATGGTGGAGCTGGTACCTGGCCATCGTCACCTTTATTGTATTTTTCTTTTTTGCTGCAGGCTTTGGCAATTTTTCTTACAACAAAACACCACTGGATGCCGGTGCCATGAATTTTGTGGAAGACTTTGCCATCTCCATGAA
>JBEBIF010000337.1:0-3983 GCA_040080515.1 Chitinophagaceae bacterium
GAGACAGACATTTTACTTTCCCCCTCCTTTCTTAGGGGGGCTATAATTTCCTTTAACCAGCCATTATCTTTTGTTATTTGCACACCAAAATCTTCTCGCTTTAATAAATCATCGGCTAATTTTTCCCAAGTCCCCATTCTTCGTTCATAATTAAGGGGTCTTCTGATTTCTGCCAATTGAAATTCAATTTTTGCCAGATGATTCTCTATAGTTGAAGTATAGTTTTCCGCTTTCAAAGCGGGAGCCTTTTTAATAACCCAACGATGGTCAGTAACATTGGCATTAAAGTTAAATTGTTCAGATGATCCGGTACCTCTATTATCTATAACTCTGAAAGACTCAATTCTGTCTTCGGTAGTATGAATATCATATTTTTTATACCCTTGTGTCAAAAAAACATACCCTAAAAACTCCGGCAATGTTAAGTTATATTCACTCCACATAACAGGATATTCTCCCTGAAACGACCATGGTCGGAGATTACTCAAGTAGTTAGAAATTACCGTATATTCAAATTCAATAATAGACCCTTCTTTTACATTCGGGAAAGTGAATTTTTTTTCAACCCTGTATTTGTCCAGTTTATTTTTAAATAAGTTCGCTTTCACATCCAATTTAGACTCTACTATTTTTCCATTTTCAAGATTGTAAGTTACTGCTTTCAATTTGTCAAGAACTTCTTCACCTTCTCCTTCTGAAAAAAGATGTACAGACACATCGGCGACATCGTACCCATTCTTATTAAGGATATGCACCCTTTTATACCGTTTATATGCGATAGAGAACCCACCTTTTAAGTTCCCTTCAATGGTACTGGAGCCCACATCTGCCAATACCACAGCATTGGCATTACTGTCAATACTATACACTTTGGTTTCAAAATCCTTTGGAGACACATTACCGAACTTGATGTTCAGCTTGTCCTGGGCATATATGCTGGTTGACAGCATGGCCCCGGAAATCAAAACAAAAAATAGCTTTAGTTTCATAGCAACTGATGAATGGTGGTAAATATTAGAAAGACTACCTTCAATTTTACATAAAATAACTAAACTTATCAAATGAAATACGGCCTTAAACGGCAATTCGCCAATTGACGACACCATGTAATGAATATGTTGCAACAAAATACCCTTTTTATTAAAAATGCCGCCGCCGGGCTCGGGTTTGATTTTTGCGGTATTGCCCGTGCCCAAAAGCTGGAGGCAGATGCCCTGCGGTTGGAAAAATGGCTGAAAAACGGCCTGCACGGAAGCATGCAGTATATGGAAAAGTATTTCGATCTGCGAATTGACCCCACAAAACTGGTTCCCGGTGCTGTCTCTGTGATCACCCTTTTAAAGAACTATTACCCGGCGGTTCAACAACAGCCCAATGTCCCGAAAATTTCAAAATACGCATACGGAAAAGACTATCATGAAGTGATAAAGGGGCAATTGAACGAGCTGCTGGCATTGCTTCGGGAAAATATCGGCGCCATCAACGGCAGAGGATTTGTGGATGCTGCACCGGTACTGGAGCGGACCTGGGCACAACGCAGCGGATTGGGATGGGTAGGCAAAAACGGAAATCTTATCAATAAACAAAGTGGCTCCTTTTATTTTATCGCCACGCTTATCACAGATCTTCCATTGGAATATGACGATCCTTTTGCAAAAGATTACTGTGGCACCTGCACCAGATGTATTGATGCCTGCCCTACCGAAGCCATTCTTCCTGGAAAAGAAATTGATGGCAGCCGCTGCATCTCTTATTTTACCATCGAACTAAAAGAGATGCTGATACCCGGCGACATGAAAGGGAAGTTTGATGACTGGATGTTTGGATGCGATACCTGCCAGGATGTATGTCCCTGGAACCGCTTCAGTAAACCGCATACAGAAGCTGCCTTTGCACCCCTGCCGGAAATCCTTAACCTTTCTTCAAAAGAATGGGAACTGCTGACAGAAGATAGTTTTAAAACTCTTTTCAAAGAGTCGCCTTTGCGTCGCTCCAAATTCAAAGGAATACAGCGCAACCTGCAATTTCTTAAGCAATAACTGATCTGTTTACCGGACCTCCTTTTCAGAAGCCCCAGCCCAATCGAATAGAAAGCCTTTTCAACCGGTAATCAAATGATTCAGTAAAGACAGTACAGGGCGGATTGAAGCAAGGAAACGTACTGGTTACTCTCTCCTCCAGTTTTTTATAACTGTATCCAAAGTGAAGGAGAATGGAATTGTCCGATTTACCTACACCCAGTTTGTAGCCAAAGCCGGCTGCCCAATACAAACCGGGATACTGTTTTGCGTTCACTTCATCGAAGGAATAATACCGCATTTGCTCCCATGGAAAATTAATTCCTGCATCTGCCGAAAACAACATGCTCCTTTTTCCTTTTTGCAAAAAACTCCTGTTCACCGATGCAAAGACAGGGATGCTGCGGAAATAATACCAATCGATACCCGTACCAATGCCACCAAACCATTGTTTCCACTTCACCCCATTAATGGTTTGTACCTGCAGGTCAGTTCTGGTTTCCCCGATAGTGATGCCGGCATAGTTTTGTGATGAGAAGCTTAGTTTCTTTTGTGCAGTAATGCCGGTACAGCACGCCAACGCCAGAAGCAATGAGATCATTTTATTTTTCATGGCTATACTTTTATCGATGTACACTCAGCTTACTTTTTGCCACCAATGTTGCCGGATTGGAATAATCATACTGATACAATCCGTCTTTTGCCACTACCAGCAAGTTGTTATTCCAGGCAATGGCGTCATAGGTTTCTATTCCACTGATCGTTTTGATCAATGACATATTCAACGGATCGGCGGCATCATACATTTTTAATCCGGCCCTTCCATCACAAATAAATAAAAGGTTGTGGTCTTTGGCCAGCCCGTGTGGGTTGGTCATCGGAATCAACCGCACCACCATAGGTGACTGCAAATTGGAGATATTGATCACATGTAATTCATTTAAGGTGCTGCCACAGGCATTGCCATCCCTTAATGTTACATAGGCATAATTGTTATCCGCCACCACCGGGTCGCAGGCACGGAAGTGATTCACCTGGCTCAGCCGGACGGGACTGGCCGGATTTGAAATATCATAAATGAGCATACTTGCCGCAGCTCCAATAAATAATTTTCCATTGAAAGGATAAATGGTCTCAATATTCCATCCCAATTGCTGGGTGGATGCCAATACCGGGTTACTAACATCTGCGATATTGTAGGACCGCAACTGGCTGTTATTAACCGCATACAGGTAATCATTCACCAATGAGAACCGGGCCATGGAACCAGCAATACCCACCGGACCGCCACCTGTACCAGCAGCGCCACCTGCACCGGAGTTAAGCCCTTGCGATAGCACCATGTAATCCAGGTTTGCTTTTGCACCAGTCCGTAAATTAATGGTTGTATCTTTTTTTATCCAATCCACTATTACCCTGCTGCTGTCTGCCACAAAGCCATTGCCATACATTCTTTCTGGAAAAACATGTGGCAGGTATTTTACAAATCTTGCCTGAAGGGGATTAGTGATATCGACTACCACCAGGTCAGAATACAGATCTGCATACAGCGTATTGCCCCGTACCGCAATATCCAGGTTGCCGGGAATATCAATAAATGTTTTTACCACCGGGCTGGAAGGATTGCTGTTATCGATCACATGCACCCCTTTATCAATCTCATTGAGAAAAATATAGTTGCCGGTAATGAATATCTTACCGGGAGCAGCTATGCTTTTCGGTGCATTGCTTTTGATATTGGCATACACTTCCGCTTTTTCCTTATACACCGGCGTCAGTATGGAATAGGTTTTGGTCAGCTTGTCTTTTAAACAGCCTTGCAGTAACAGGCAAAAAGCAATTGGCAGCAGGAAAATTATTTTTCTCATGACTGTATTTTTGAAAGTTGACAACTGCTTTAATAAAACCGTTGCGCCATTATTTTTTATTCAATAAAAAAGTGACCCGGATACCAAAATCGGTCTA
>JBEBIF010000338.1:0-3971 GCA_040080515.1 Chitinophagaceae bacterium
CTTTTATTCTATCATTTAAAGTTGAAAATCCTTTTTATCAATGGCAAAAGTGACTAAAACAGAAAAAACGGCTGGTAACGATAGTGCACCGGATTCTAAAGATCTGGCCATATTGAACTTATTGCAGCAAAATGCAAGAATGACCGTGAAAGAAATTGCTGATAAAATACACCTGAGCACCACGCCGGTTCATGAACGTATCAAGCGTATGGAAGTAAGCGGAGTGATAAAACAATATGCCACATTAGTAGATCATACGAAGGTGAAGAAAAGCCTGATCGCTATTTGCTATGTATCGTTGAAAGAACACAATAAAATTGCAGGTACTAAATTTGTAAAAGCCATTCAGTTGATGCCTGATGTGGTGGAGTGTTATACTATTTCAGGCGAGTTTGATTTTATGCTGAAAGTAATGTGTGAAGACATGAATGCGTATCATGATTTTCATGTGAATAAGCTAAGCCAGATCGAGAATATGGGGCATGTTCAAAGTATATTTGTGATGGGCATCATCAAACAAACACACCAGTTAGTGTTTGGCTAAATGACATTTGTATAGCCAAATTCTAAAAAAAGTGGAATAATTTTATTATAAGAAAAACGTTATAAAAATGTATTCATACGATACGTTGTCTGAAGCGGTGAATGGCCTTAAAAAAAGGGGCTTTGGTCTTGATTTTAACCTGGAGGAAAATTGCCTTGTTTGCCATTCCGGGAAGCTGGATATCAATGATTTTGAGATCGTGGAGGTTTACCGGTTTGAAGGGAATACTGATCCATCGGACCAGGCGATTTTGTATGCCATAGAATCCAAAACCGGTTTAAAAGGAGTGTTGGTAAGCGGGTATGGTATTTCTGCGGAAGGTGTGAGTGCAGAGATGGCAAAAAAATTAAGTATGCACCGGAACTAATCAGGAACTTCTTCCGTCATATTCTTTTTTCAGCATAAATTCGTATTTCGATGAAACGATTGGTTAAGCCCTCCTTATTCGCACTATTGCTGCATGCAGCTGCTTTTGTAAATGCACAAAAGGACAGCGTATGGTTGCAATGCCCTCTCAATGAAGCAGTAGTGGTGCCTCCCCCAAAAAATGTGATCCATTATGATGAACCCGATCTTTGTATCGTATTGAGCAGTGTGCCCGATACGGTGGTAAAGGCCTGCTACAGTGGCCGGGTTACCAATGTGCAGCAAACCGATGAGGGTAAATGGGATGTGGTGTTTTACTATAAAGATTTCTATTTCTGGTATTCCGGGTTGACAAAAGTGACGGTAAAACGAAATGATAACTTAAAAGTGGGGCAGCCGGTTGGTTATATTGCAAAAGGCGATAAGATGGAAATGCTGCTGTTTAAGTTTGAAACACCACTGGACCCGGTACGCTATCTTGATTGTAAAGGAGTGCTGAAGAGAGAGTAGAGAGAAAACAATGGCAGTGACAGGTGATGAGTGGTCCGCTTACAGTTCCTTTTGCATCACATAATCATCCATTATAAACCCATTACCGATATCTAGTTTGATCTCTTCGAGTAAATTGAAGTGCAGTTTCTCATAAAATAATTTGGCTTTATTGTTCCGGTTCACCTGCAGTTGTAATGCGGTGGCACCTTTCCCCTTTATTTCATTGCAGATATGGTCTATAATAAAACGGCCGGTTCCTTTGCCTTGTTGCGATGGCAGCACATAGAGTTTGTGCAGTTTAAATACAGCCGGTTTTATTTCCTGGTAAGAAGCAAAGCCCACCGGTTCATCTCCTTCATATATAATAATGAATTGGGTGCCGCTGTTCATTTGCTGTAGTAATGAGCCGGGGCTGTACATCATTTCCAGCATGTAGTCAATTTGTTCCTGTGAAAGAAGGCCGGTATAGGTTTGCGGCCATACTTTGTATGTAAGTTCTCTTACCAGGCTTATGTCTTCCGGGGTTGCTTTTTGAATTGTAAACATGTATATACCGGTTCTTATAGTTGTTGAGCTGCCATGTGGATGACTGGCTTTTGTAAAATGCCTGGGACACTATTTTTCAAAGAGTTGCTTTTAATTATTGTCCTTATCCCTGTTTTTCTTCTTTTTCTTTTTAGGCTCCTCCACTACCGAACCAATAGGTGCTACCGTCTCCTCTTCTTTTTTAGCCGGTGCCTTTATCACGGTATCTTTTTTAGGCTGGGGTCTTGCAGGTTTGGTATCGTTCTCATCCTGGTAATCTTTTGATTCCGGTCCGAGTGAATCACCGGGGGATTGTTCATAATAATCATTCGCATCACCCACACCCTGGTCAATTCCTTCTCCGGCAGGGTTGGGATCTGTATCGCTGATTATAATGTCGGCGCTAAGCATTTCATTTTCCAGTTCGGCAGGCTTCACAAATACGGCATCTCTTTCTATACCTGATTTTTTATCTGCCAATACTTTGCGGAAAAAATATTCAGTGATAGGACGGGCAATGGTATTACCATCACTTGTATTTCTCATAAAAGTATATTCAAAGCCCACCCAGGAGCCGGCGAGCAGTTGTGGCGTATAACCCAAAAACCAGGCATCCGCATTATCATCGGTGGTACCGGTTTTGCCGCCCATTTCTTTAGCCCCTACTCTTGACCGCAATCCTCTTGCAGTACCTTTATCTACGGTACCCTGCATCATATGTGCCATGGTGTAAGCGGTCACTTCGCTGATTGCTTCTTTGCGGTTCGCACTGTAGTCAAATCTTTTTATCACATTGCCGTTCCTGTCCTCAATGCGGCTGATGCTGTAAGGTTTGGTGGAAAATCCACGGCCCGCAAAAATGGTATAACCCCAAAGCATTTCATACATGGAAAGATCGCAGGTGCCCAGGCAGATCGAAGGGTAGGGATTAATATGGGTGGGTATTCCAATGCGACCGAGAAAATCGACAAACTGCTTTGGCCCCACTTGTTTCATTATATAAGCTGTGGCACAGTTCTTTGAATAGGCAAGTGCATTTGCCATGGTCATGGAACCACCACCGCATCTTTTTCCTGAAGGCACCCAGGCGCCGCCGCCAAAGTTCTGCGCCACGTTCTCACAGTCTGTTTCGGGGGTAAAACCTCTTTCTTCCATGGCCTGGGTATAAAGAAATGGTTTGATGGTTGATCCTACCTGTCGTTTTGTTTTCAGGTTAATGTGATCATTTTTGTAGGTCTTAAAATGAATACCACCCACCCATGCTTTTACCTCGCCGGTCACAGGGTCCATCGCCATAAAACCGGCCTGTTCCATTTGCAGGTGATATTTGATAGAGTCCAGCGGTGTCATTACGGTATCCTTTTCTCTTTTGGTGTTCCAGGCAAATATCTTCATCGGCGTCTTTACACTAAAAGTGGCCATTATTTCTTTATCGCTCATGTCGTCTTCCACGCCATTCTTCCAGCGATCAGATTCTCTCATCGCTTTCTCCAATTGTTTTTCATGGCCTTTCCAGATAGAACCGGTCTTCATATCATTCCGTGCATTGATGCCCCGTTGCAGCATAGCCATATGTTGCGCCATGCCTTCTTCGGCATATTGCTGCATCTGCAGATTGATGGTGGTATAAACTTTAAGCCCATCATCATAAATATCATAGCTGTCGCCGTTTGATTTTTTTAGTCCCTTCAACACTTCTTTTACTTCTGATTTCAGCACTTCACGGAAGTAAGGGGCATAGCCGGTGTTCTCATCCAGTTTGCGGTAGTTGAGTTTTATAGGTAATGTTTTCAGCCGGGAGGCTTCTGTTTGTGTGATGTTTCCATTTTCTGCCATCCGGCTGATGACGAGGTTGCGCCGGTCCATTGCCGATTTGGGATATCTCCTGGGGTTGTACACGCCCGGGCCATTGATCATTCCTACCAGCAAGGTGGCTTCATCTACCGTCAGCCGGTCGGGTTCTTTTTGAAAAAAAGTGCGGGCGGCATTCCTTATTCCAAATACATTGTCTGAATAAGGAACTGTATTAAGATCTGTCTCTTAT
>JBEBIF010000339.1:0-3957 GCA_040080515.1 Chitinophagaceae bacterium
ATTTGTTGCCAGGGCCGGTGTTCGGGCTGTGAAATATTCTTATGAGCATCTGCGGGAAAATGATTGACATATGCGTAACCCGCTGTGAGCTTTGCATCATCAGTAAGATAATAGGTGAACCCTAATCGTACGATCCCTTGTGAAAAGTTAGTAAAGAGGTCTTCTTTGGTGCGAAGGTGCACATCGGCCCACATGCCCCATTTATCGGAGAAGCGGGTTTGATTAAAATAAGCAAGCCACACCTGCTGTACAGACTCTGTTTGTTTGGTTTGTGCATTGGCTGCTAAAGAAAAAAAGATGAGCAGCGAACAGAACCCTGAACGGAGCGTCGCAACGGAAGATGCCATATGTACTGAAGCTGGGTTCAAAAAATCAAATAAATTTTACCAATATTCGCAGGCTCCAGATGATGACCATCACCCCTACGCAAATAAGCATGGTCCTTAGAGGCAATTTACCGGCCAGCTTTGCTGCAATCGGCGCTGCTATCGCTCCGCCGATCATCAGTCCGACAATTACTTGCCAATGGGTAATGCCGATCAATACAAAAAAAGATATAGCGCTGAAGAAAGTGACAAAAAACTCACTCAGGCTCACACTGCCTATCACATACTGAGGGCTTCTGCCTTTTGCAATCAAGGTGCTTGTAACCAGCGGACCCCAGCCGCCGCCGCCAAAACTATCCAGGAAACCACCTGCACCAGCAAGCCAGCCGGCTCTTTTTACTTTTTTGATCTTCTTCGTTTTCTTATAAGCCTGGTATAGTATCCTGACCCCGAGCAATAAACAATAAGCCGCCAGAAAAGGTTTGATATAACTGCCATACTTATCTCCCAGCCACACCAATGCTCCTGCACCCACAATGGCTCCCAGCACTCCGGGCACCACCAGCACTTTGAATAATTTCTTATTTACATTGCCAAACTTGTAATGACTGTAACCACTCGCCGCACTGCTGAACACTTCCGCTGTATGCACACTGCCGCTGATAGCTGCCGGACTTACTCCCATGCTCATCAGCAGGCTGGTACTGGTAACACCGTAGCCCATGCCCACAGCCCCATCCACCAACTGCGCTAAGAAACCAGCGCCCATGAAGAGAAAGAAGGACTTATCAATATTTGATCTGGCTGACTGTATCAATGAAGCCAGTGGCGCATAGCCCACATACCTGTCCACAAAAAAAGCAATGATCGCCAGTGCAAAGGCAATCAAAGAAAAAGTGGCAATACGTTTCCACTTTCTTTCATTCCGGATATTGCCGTGTACTATCTCCGGTATCAGGTCCTCCTCAGTCATATCAGAAAGAGCCTCTGCACTTTCGTCAGCAACTGTCACTTCCTCAGCAGGTATCACTTTACCCGCTGAAGAATGTTTATTGATATTTTCGTCTGTATAGATCATTCCTTTACTTGAGCAATACTGCCGCTACTGTATTATTACTTGTCTCATCAATTAAGATAGCGCTGCCATTTACATGCAGCTTCTCAAAAGAATCATACGCCAGAGGTGAAGCCGTTTTAATACTGGCTTTCACCACTTCATTCAGTTTCACACCGCCTTCGGCAGGTTGATGCTCCAGCGAGTTCACATCCAGCTTGTATTCCACATTCTTCACGATAGCCCTTACCAGCCGGTTGTTATGCTGCAGCAAGTATTTATTACCTGCCTGCAATGGTTTTTCATCCATCCAGCATAGCAGCACTTCTATTTCATTATTCACCTGCGGCAGGTTGTCCGACTGTACAATGGAATCCCCACGGCTCACATCTATATCATCTGCCAGGTGGATGACGGCAGGCTGCGGTGCAAAAACTTCTTCCACTTCCACACCGCCAGTCTCCAATTTGGAAATAGTCGTTTCAATTCCCTGTGGCAACACTGTCACCTTATCACCTTTTTTGTATACGCCACTTATCACCCTGCCTGCATAGCCGCGGTAATCATGCAATTCATCTGTCTGCGGCCGGATGACCAACTGCACCTGGAAACGGCCATCTGTAAGATTAATATCATTATCGATCTTCACTTCTTCCAGGTATTCCAGCAAGGCGGGGCCTTCGTACCAATCCATGTTCACAGAGCGGTCCACTATATTATCACCATCTAGGGCACTGATGGGGATATAGGTCACTTCGCTTAGCCCCAATTGTGTTGCCACTTTACTGTATTCGATCAATATGTTATTATACACATCCTGCGAATACTCCACCAGGTCCATCTTATTCACCGCCACCACCACATGAGGTATTTTCAGTAATGATGCAATGATCGAATGACGGCGGGTTTGTTCCGCCACACCTTGTCTCGCATCGATTAAAATAATAATAAGGCTGGCATTGGAAGCGCCGGTTATCATGTTGCGGGTATACTGCACATGGCCTGGTGCATCTGCAATGATGAATTTTCTTTTCGGCGTGGTAAAGTAGCGGTACGCCACATCAATCGTAATGCCCTGTTCTCTCTCTGCTCTCAGCCCATCAGTCAGCAGCGCCAGATCGACCGATCCATCCGTCCGGTTCTTCGTTGATTTTTCCAATGCTTCCAGTTGATCGATCAGGATATTCTTACTATCGTACAGCAATCGACCGATCAAAGTGCTTTTGCCATCATCCACACTGCCTGCAGTTATAAATCTTAGTAGGTCCATATTATTTATTTTGTTACCAGCTTCAATTCCCTGATCATCTTCGTTGCGTCGCACTCTTCAAGGTCCTGTTCGCTGCTCATCATTTTGCTCCGGGTTTCACCCGGAGTTATTCATGTTTGACCCCTTCGGGGTCTTCCACTTCCTTTTGCATCGGCTCCACACAATGCTGGGATATTCCGCCCTTTCAGGGCTGTTTACTTCTTGATTCCTTGTTCCTTTTTCATCTGTTCAATATTCTTCTAGAAATACCCTCCCTTCTTCCTGTCTTCCATCGCCGCTTCCGTCACTTTATCCTCAATCCTCGTTTCACCTCTTTCACTTATTTTGGTAGAGATGATCTCATTGATCACTTCATCCAGTGTGGCAGCAGTTGATTCTACGGCGGCTGTACAGGTCATATCACCTACTGTTCTATATCTCACTTTTTTGGTAAGCACTACATCATCGGCTGCCAGTTGCACATACTCACTCATGGCCACCAGTTGGCCTTCATATTCTATCACTTCCCTGTCGTGAGCAAAATAAATGGAGGGCAAACCGATATTCTCTTTGCGGATATAATTCCAGATGTCGAGCTCCGTCCAGTTGCTGATAGGAAACACTCTTACATTCTCTCCTTTATGTATGCGGCCATTGAAAATATTCCATAGCTCCGGCCGTTGCAGCTTCGGGTCCCATTGTCCAAATTCATCCCGCACAGAAAAGATTCGTTCTTTTGCTCTTGCCTTTTCTTCATCCCGCCGGGCACCACCAATGCAGCAATCAAATTTGAATTCTTCGATGGTGTCTAATAAGGTATGCGTCTGCAGCCAGTTGCGGCTGGGGAATTTTCCTTTTGGTTCAGTCAGGCTTTTCTCCCGAATCGTATCTTCTACTTTTCTTACTATCAGCGTGGTGCCAACTTCTTTTGTCAGCCAGTCACGAAAAGCGAGTGCCTCCGGAAAATTATGGCCGGTATCTATATGTACTAATGGAAAAGGGATCTTGCCGGGAGCAAATGCTTTTTTGGCCAGGTGAACCAACGTAATGGAATCCTTACCGCCGCTGAAAAGCAAAGCTGGTCTTTCAAATTGTGCTGCCACTTCACGAAAGATGTGAATGCTTTCCGCTTCCAGTTGTTCCAGGTAATCTAACCCCCTGCCCCCTAAAGGGGAGTCAGCGTCTTTTACAACTAAATTTTCTTTTTTGTTCATAATCCTCTTCTTATCGTAAACACTTGACTAAATATGAATACTTTTTGATTCCCCTTTAGGGGTTGGGGTCTGCAGGCCACATTCCTTCTGGCTTGTTTCCCACCACCATCTGCC
>JBEBIF010000340.1:0-3951 GCA_040080515.1 Chitinophagaceae bacterium
GTAAAATGAGTGATGCAACCATCAACCTTTTTACGGGCGTGCCATTGGTATCTGTTCCCATACATAACTATAAAAGTAATAGTGGGATCGGTATGTCTATTTCACTGGAGTATAATGGCGGTGGCGTACAAGTTGCTGAATCCCCCACCACAGTTGGGCTGAGTTGGTTTTTGAGCGCCGGGGGAACGATAACCCGTACTGTAAAAGGATTGCCGGATGATATGCCCAATGATGGATACTTGTATGCCGGCTCCATCCCGACAGACTGGAGAGCTAACGACAGTAAATACTACAATGACAGTCTTGATGCGGCGCCGGACATTTTTCAGTTCAGCTACCCGGGGGGATCGGGACGATTTTTTCTTGGTAAGAACGGGCAGATCCTGGTGAGTCCCACTTCAAAAATTAAAGTAATTCCTGCCTTCCGTACTCCTGATATTATTCTTCCTACTACCCTTAAATCATTCAGGGTGGTGGCAGAGGATGGTGTAAAATATGATTTTGAGGAAGCAGACTATACCTGGTATGCCCAGGATAATTCTTATTTCCCTCCCGGCTTTCCATATACTTATTCTGCATATGAAGGTAAAAGTTACCCGGTGGTATGGTACCTGACCCGGATTATTTCGCCTTTTTATTCAGACACGATTAAATTAAATTACCAGACTGCGGGCGGAGGAGAGTATTCTTTTAAATTTCCACAAATAACGTATGTTAATAATTCGAACGGTACCCGGCTAAATCCAACTTCAGCCCCTGGTTATGGTGGAGGTGGCTCAAAGAAGATCAGTTCTATTGAATTCCCTGATAAAACGACAGTTTCATTTGTCTATAGCTATAATACCAAATACAGCCATAACGATTATGCCCTTTCTAAAATTAAAGTAAGTGATACTGCTTTCCGGTTTGGCTATCTGCTTGATTATCAGATTTCACATACCTATATGCTAAACGGACATCCGCATATTGATTCCACACGATTACTCCTGAAAAGTGTAACCCCGTTTACCAAAAACGAAAAACAGGAAGGATATAAATTTGATTACAATACGCCACTTCTTCCCAAACTTGGGGAT
The DNA here is from genome assembly GCA_040080515.1 of Chitinophagaceae bacterium. Classification (GTDB taxonomy): domain Bacteria; phylum Bacteroidota; class Bacteroidia; order Chitinophagales; family Chitinophagaceae; genus JJ008. The sequence goes on from JBEBIF010000340.1 coordinate 1,077, forward strand.
GGTAATGATACCATTCAAAATAAGAGAGATCATTGGGGCTACTATAACGGTGCTTTAAACGGGCAAAATCTGATCCCCAATGTAAATGGTTACACCTGGGGTGCTGATAGAAGCCCTAATAACAATGCTTTAGCTAACTCGCTTTCAAAAGTGTATCTGCCCACCGGGGGATATATGTTATATTATTATGCACTTAATGATCATTTTCCCTATACCAAACAAGCTAACCAGCTAAGCATTGCTCCGGCAACCAATACACAAAATAATATTACCCTGAACCAGGTATTCAATACCAAACACCAGTTGCAGTTTTTCCTGGATAAGTCAGTTTCAAGATCGGGATCTGCTCCTTTGACTGGTTCTGGTATGCTGAACCTGTATATAAAAAGTACAGATGGGTCAGTTACTTACCTTTCTTCTTCCATTTCTCTATATGACTTATTTTATTCAGGATTGAGAACCTGGACATTCAATCTCATAAATGGTACCTATCGGCTGGAAACTTCACTTTCTTCAGGTTCAGGTATCAGTGGCAATTTTCCTGTGAATATTAACTGGGAGAATAAGAACATAGATAATTCACAAAACTACAACCTGGCAGGAGGAATACGGGTTACTTCAATATCGAAACAATACTCAGGTATTGCGGGGACTTCTTCTTTCACGATTTACAATTACATTCGGGAAGACGGCAAAAGCTCCGGGTTTCTTGGCGATATTCCCAGGTACGATTATCCCTACAGGGTAGTAGTAAATAATACAGGGGCCATAACAGATTATACAGCTGTAAGCAGTGAACCCGTTTCCCCAACCGATTATGCCCAGGGCAGCCCGGTTGGTTATAGCCGTGTGGAAGCAGTTACAAGCTCCCTTGCAGGAAATCTGGGAAAGGAAGTATATGAGTTTACTGATCTAAAAGATGTAAATGGTAACGGGTTCTCCAATGTGTTCCCCTACATTCCCAATGATACCAGGAGCTGGGGGCTCGGCCTGCCTAAACGGATATCAGTATATGACAGTTCGGGGGCACTGGTGAAGAGAACCGTCAACACCTACCAGCTTGATACAATAATTAACACGAGCAGTAATTTTAAAGCAATTAAACTTGGGCACTCACAAACCAATTACAGCACTGATCCCAATTATCCGCCTGTTTCCAAAAAGAAAACCTTTATAGGGCATGAGTATTATCCCCTGACCGGGAAAGCTTACCTGGTGTATTCTGCTGATACACTGTTTCAGCCAAACGGTTCTTTAAATACCAGCTGGCAACAACTGTATTACGACACCAATTATAACGTAACTAAAGTAGTGACCAGTTATGATCGCAACCGTAACCTCGTAAAAGAGCAAAGGATGTATTACCCCTACAACTATACTGTAGGTGGTGGAATAGGAAAGTTGAGAGATAGCGCTATCTTATCCCAAATGGTGGCAACAGAGACCTGGGTTACAGGTGATGGCAACCCAAGAATACTTTCCGGGGCAGTGACTTCCTTCCGCCAGATCGCTAATGGTGACCTGAAGCCAGATACTATTTATTCATTTGAATCAAATAAGCCTGTGGTGCAGGCTTCGATAGGTGTTTTTGACCCGGCAAAACTAAACAGGAACACCACTTATTTTAAGGCACAGAATTATTTTACCACTTATGACACAAAAGGCAACCTGACTGAAATGAAAAACCTGGTGTCAGGTAGAAGTAATTCAACTCTTTTAGACTATGATCAAAAATATCCTATTGCTAATATATCCAATGCCACCCAGGCAGATATTGCATATACTGGTTTTGAAGCCGCAGGAACAGGGAACTGGAATGTGGGCAGCACGCAACGTGATATTGCCTACAACCTGACAGGAAAGAAAAGCTATAACCTATCAAACGGAAATATAACCAAAACCAGCCTTTCCTCTTCCCAATCCTATTTACTGACAGTATGGGCGAAATCTGGAGCTTCTGTAAGTGTGAACAGTACTGCTTTAACCACTTCCATTGCCACACAGAATAACTGGAATCTTTATTCTGTTTCATTGACAGGCATTACCAGTGTCACCGTGAGTGGCAGTGGGCTGATAGATGAATTAAGACTGCATCCAAAAGATGCCAATATGACAACCAGCGCCTATGAACCAATGATAGGTGTAATAAGCAGTGTAGATGCTAACAACACAGTTGGTTACACAGAATACGACAAGCTAAACCGGGTAAAATTGATCCGGGATAAGGATAAAAACATAATGAAACGCTTTGACTATTCTGATACCACCATGTTGGTTAGTACTGCACCGCTTTGGCAGGGATTTGATAAAAGATGCTCTCCAACTTTCCCGGGACAGATTGATTCCGCTTACAGGGATATGAATATTTTCAGCGATTCCTCCGGTTATGTAAAGTATATCTACCAGGGTTACCTCGATTGCAGTTGTGCTGAAGTGCAGGGTAACCCGCAGTATGCTGTAATAAATGGTACCTGTGAAATGGGTACCTGGAAGGTGGTTTCATCTGAGTATAAAAAAGTATTGGTAAACGGGTTCCTGGAGTGGCGATGGGTGTGCACCTATAAATGGTGCTTTAGTAACGGAACGACAACCAGTTATTTTAACGAAACATACAATATGTCTCCCTGTACGGTAACCTGTGGGAGCAGTACAGATTAAAAAATAATAACCATGAATACGCTAACAATTTTAATAAGCTGGCTGGTCGCAACAACCAGTATTTACTCTCTTCAGTTTCAAAATGTGGACGGAGGAACTGTGAACATGAGCCAGTACGAGGGTAAAAAAATCCTGATAGTGAATATTGCAACCGGCAGTTCAAAAGTAAGCCAACTGGCCGGCTTGCAACAACTGCACCAGCAATATGGAGACAGCG
>JBEBIF010000341.1:0-3949 GCA_040080515.1 Chitinophagaceae bacterium
GCTGTATTGTTTGGCTATCGCTTCTTTAGTAAAAGCATCCCGTTGTTCCGGGGAATAGCCTAACTGGAATTTTTTTATTATATCTTCTCTGAAACCTCTCTCTTTAAGATAGCTGAGTCCTATATCCTGGCCTTCCTCCGTTTCAAAAAGCATACGGGAAAAGAACTGCTGGGCAAAACCGTTTACAATGAACAGGCTTTCGGCCACCTGCACTTGTTGTCGTTGCTCATCCGATTGAAAGGTTTCCTCTATTTCAATACCGTAACGGTTGGCCAGCCATTTCAGCGCTTCTACGTAACTGTACTTCTCATGCTCCATGATGAAGCTAACCGAATTGCCACTGCGGCCACAGCCAAAACATTTATACAACCCTTACTGGGCGATACAGTAAAAGATGGCGTTTTTTCATTATGAAAGGGGCAGAGGCCAAGGTAGTTGCTGCCTCTTTTTTTCAATTTCACAAAGCCCCCGATCACATCAAGAATGTCAAGGCGGCCCAGTATCTGTTGTATGGTATTTTGGGAGATCAAACGCTAAAGTTGGACCGGCAAGTTATCACTTTACTGATAGCCTTCAAAATGGTAAAATCCCTCCTGGCAACTGTAATAGGGAAGGGGTCGGTAAAAGACTACTATTTATCAACATAAGAAAAGACAAGGCTGAAACTGACCCTACTCCGTTTCCTAAATTAAAAGAAAGACCGGCTAAACTTTTTTGGCAGCCCGTTGTCTCATGTCAAACAAATTTTATGAAAAAAATCAAGCATTTCTTTTGCCTGGCAGCCGGAGCACTATTTATAACAGCATCCGTACAGGCACAAAATCAGTCGGGAGTGGACTCCACTGGCTTGCCCGGCGATAATTTCAGCCTCCAGGGCGCCCTGCAACTTTTTCAGGATGCCGCTTCTCCGGAAGCTTTTGAGGAAGCCATAAATAAAGAAGGAAACCATGTAAATAATCTCGACCTGGATGGTGATGGTGATATCGACTATGTAAAAGTGGTCAGTAAAAAGGATGATGATGCCCATGTATTTATTCTCCAGGTGGCAATTTCTGAAAAAGAAACACAGGATATCGCAGTGATTGAATTAGAAAAAACGGGGAAAGAATCGGCGGTAATTCAGATAGTAGGTGATGAAGATATTTATGGAGAACAAATAATTATTGAACCTGATAGTGGCGGAGCAGATGCAGGATATAATAACTATAGCAATAACAGTAATCTCAGCGGTCCAAATGCAGAATTTGAAAATGAGATCCCGGGTATTGTGGTAAATGTATGGATATGGCCGTCTGTTCGGTTCGTTTATGGTCCCGGCTACAGGCCCTGGGTATCACCGTGGCGCTGGCATTATTATCCCGCCTGGTGGAAACCCTGGAAACCATTTGCCTGGAAAGTATGGCATCCGTTCCGGGTGCATTATCATCGCCCTTTCGTAGTAGTACATACACACAGGGTAATTCATGCACACCGGGTGTACACGCCATACAGAACCACATCGGTTGCTGTCAGAACAAGACATTCAACCTGTGTAAATAATTACCGTGTCACCAGGTCAAGAACAACGGTAACAGGGCCACGGGGCAAAACCACAACAGTAAAAAAGACAACAGTGACCGGACCAAGAGGAGGGAAGGCCACTAAAGTAAAAGTAAGAAGGCATTGATGCGCTTCTTATTTTATAAGGAATAAATTCTCCGGGTTCTTGCTTGTAGCAGGAACCCGGATAGTTGTTTAATATCGAAGTTATTTTTATCGCTAAGCAACACTCTGTCAGAAGTGGTTGTCATATCACCAAAGTAACCAATTGTAAACCCGTTTTATGAGACTTCAGCTACTCTTTTGTATTATCATCATCACAACTTTGCTTTCCTGTGAACGGCAAGCCGGAAGTAAACCGGAAATGCGGGAAGCATGGGTGCCTGTATATACAAACAATACTTCAGGCATTAAGACAATTGCGGCTACAGGCGCAAGACCCACCACCAATGCCGGTAAAATATATACTGTGGGCAACCTGATCTACCAGGTGGAACTGGACAGTGGTATCCATGTAATTAATTATGCCAATCCGGCTTCTCCTCAAAAGATCGGTTTTATCCGTTCTTTCCTGTGCAAGGAAGTAACGGTAAAGAATGGGCTGATCTACACCAATAATTTTAGTGACCTGGTGGTTATAGATGCTTCCAATATCAATAATGTGCGGGAAGTATCCCGTACAACAGGTGTCTTTCCCGACCTGGCTTTGCAATACCCACCCAAGCCAGACAGATTTTCAAATGTATATTTTGAATGTCCCGATCCTAAAAAAGGAATTGTCATCGGCTGGGAGAAAAAAACAATTGATAACGCAAATTGCTGGAGGTAATATATCATGAGAAACAAACTAATGCTGCTTGCAGCCCTCTTCATAATACTTATTCAAAGCTGTGGTAAAGAAAGTGCTTCAGACGGATCTAAGACTGCTGCCGGAGCCGGTGGATCTACGGCACGATTTACCATTGCCGGTAATTACCTGTATGTAGTGGATCATACGAACCTGAAGGCATTTGATATTTCTAATCCTGCTGGTGCCCCCGTCTTGAAATCAACAACTGCTGTTGGAATAAATATTGAAACTATATTTCCTTACCAGGATAAACTTTTTATCGGGTCGTCTTTTTCCATGCATATTTTTTCGTTGACCAATCCTGAAAAGCCAACCAAACTGGCACAGGCAGATTATATTGTACGAATGAGTTGTGATCCGGTAGTGGCCAAAGACAGTACAGCCTATGCTACACTAAATGGCGCAGGGCCATGTGGTGGCGGGGGTAGCCAGTTGGTGGTTTATAATATAAAGGATATAACCAGGCCTGAATTGAAAAGAACCCTATCGCTTACCGTGCCTTACGGGCTTGGCATCAGCGATACGGCATTATATGTTTGTGATGGCCCGACAGGTTTGAATGTGTACAACATCCGTGATACGTACGACCCTCAATTAGTACGCACCATTACCGGGGATACTTATTACGATGTGATACCTTACGGGAATACACTTATTTGCCAGGTAAGTAATGGTATTGTCTTATATGACATATCTGTCCGCCATCAACCCATATTCCTTTCACGGTTACTGAATTAATAATGAAGCAATTCTTCTGTGCCCTGTGCCTGTTTCTTTTAGCGGAACGAGTAAGTTATGCCCAGAAAGCGGCACCTATCGAACCATCATATCCCCAGCTAAGTCTGCGTACCAGCCTCACTTCCTGGATAGATTATGATGCCGGTCTTATGTTGGGTATCAATTACCGGTGGAGTAAACAGTATTCTGTTTCCCTTGAACCTTCCTGGATCTTTTATAACGGGCCTGTATCTGATGAGAACGGAAAAATTATCCCATCCGGATTTAAAATAAGAGCTGACTTTCGTTTCCATATGCCCCGGAGAAATTCAAGAGAACCGGACTTTTTTGTCGCCCCTGAATTTCATTATAAAACAGTGGGCACCAAAAGAGAAGACCTGTTTGGAATAAATTGTTTGGGAGGACAATGCGCCTACTTTCAACAAGCCATTTATACAGAAAGAAAACGGGAGATCGGGGGATTGGTAAAAGCGGGTATGCTGACACCCCTGACTTTTATAAATAAAAACAACCGCCTGAATTTTGAAGTATATGTAGGTATTGGTCTTAAAACATTACGCTTTACAGAAACTGATCTGCCCATAGGAGGGGCTTTTGTAAACCCGCCTAACAGAAGCCTCTTCCAGATCGGCAATCAAACAAGCCTCAATAAATCCATCCGGCCGATGCTCCCCGCAGGTCTGAAACTCTCCTTTATTTTGAAATAGCGGCTTGTTGAAAAAATGTGCTTCAGAATATTTGTTTTTCACAAAAATCGTTTTACCTTACTAAGAGCCAGGTTCAAACAGACTTTTGAGCGCCTGTTTTAAACCCTGCACCATC
>JBEBIF010000035.1:0-16559 GCA_040080515.1 Chitinophagaceae bacterium
GTCATATCTTTTGCAGTTATTTTCTTAGTGATTGTTTTATTGATCAGGCTGGGGGCAAATGCTATTGAACGAACCATTGAAGTGGCGCTGCTTGGCTGGGTGAATAAATTAGGAGGCATTGTTTTGTATGCTGCTATTTATATTGTAGTGCTGAGTGTATTACTTTTTTATGCTCAACAGGTAAACCTGGTGCAACCGGAAACGATTCAAAAATCAGTTACTTATTCTTTTATACAACCCTGGGGGCCGAAAGCGATCAATGGATTTGGCACCGTCATCCCGGTATTTAAAGATATGTTTGGGGAACTGGAATCCTTTTTTGATGGTGTTTCAAAAGAAATTCCGGCACCATAGCTTTTTTTGCTCTGTACTTTTATACAGGGATATTTCTTTTATTAGCTGAAAGCCTTTCAGCGGGTTCATGAAAACATCTTTTTGAAACAAGGCCTTTGCGCCTATATTTGCCGGATTGGCCCCTCTTTATACCCCATTCTGCTTATTTTTTGCGCCAAATCGACTATTTTAGCCTCTGAATATTCAACGAAAAAACGGTAAACACGAAAGAATCAGAATTGATTGCCATGACGTACGAGATCAAACAACAGGACAAGTTTAAATACATCGAAGAAGGCAGCGGGGAGCCGCTGGTGCTGTTGCATGGATTGTTTGGTGCGCTGAGCAACTTTCAACCTCTTATTGAATATTTCCGCCACCATTATAAAGTGATAGTGCCCATGCTTCCATTGCTGGAAATGGATATTTTGCACACATCGGTAGGCGGCCTGGCCAAATTTGTACATAAATTCCTGGAGGCCAGGGATCTGAAAGACGTACACCTGCTGGGCAATTCCCTCGGCGGACATGTGGGACTGGTACACGTCCTGAAACACCCGGAAAGAATAAAATCGCTGATACTTACAGGCAGTTCGGGCCTCTTTGAAAATGGAATGGGCGACAGCTATCCCAAAAGAGGCGACTACGAGTATATTAAGAAAAAAACAGAACTGACCTTTTATGATCCGGCAATGGCCACTAAAGAACTGGTGGATGAAGTGTACGACATTACCAACAACCGGATAAAGGTCATCAAGATCATCGCATTGGCAAAAAGCGCCATCCGAAATAATCTCGGAGAAGAACTGAACCAGGTAAAACAGCCAACATTATTGGTATGGGGGAACAATGATACGATCACTCCGCCGTTTGTAGCTAAAGAGTTTCATAAACTGATACCCAATAGTGAGCTTCATTTTGTAGATAAATGCGGACATGCGCCGATGATGGAAGTACCCGAAGAGTTTAATGCCATTCTGCACAAGTTTTTGAAAAAACTCAACGAACCTGCAACAGTTGCCTGATCGTTGATGTCCTGTTTAAGATGACAGGCAAAAAATAAATAAAACAGCCGCTATCCATGTTAACCAGAGAACTACCATCTCAAGCCCTTCCTTACCTGCACCTGACCGATAAGGTGTACCAGGCCCTGCAGCTCATGAATGATAACCAGGTTACTCATTTACCTATTGCCGCAGGCGACAAATACATTGGTCTTATCAGCGAAGATGATCTGCTACAGGCAGAAAATGATACTGCTGATCTGGAATCAGTGAAACAATCCTTTGCTGTGATAGCTGTAAAAGAAAATGAACATTTTTTGAAAGCTGTACAGCTTGCCGCAGAAAACGGGCTAAGCATGGTACCGGTGGTAAACGAAGAAAATGAACTGACAGGCACAATTGCTTACAGCGACCTGCTGAAATATGCTTCAGAATTTATGAGCCTGAATGAACCCGGCGGACTGATCGTACTGGAAATGGAAAGCAACCAGTATTCTTTTAATGAGATCAGTAAATTGGTAGAAACAAATGATGCACAAATAACGCAACTGAATACCAGCAATGATGCGGAAACCGGGATGATGCAGGTTACCATCCGTATCAATAAATCAGAGATATCAGATATTATTGCCACCTTTCAACGGTATGAGTATAATGTTAAATACTTCTTTGGTGAAGAACAATATGCCAACGAATTGCGAAGCAATTACGATAACCTGATGAACTATCTGAAAATCTGATCCCGGCCACCAGCACTTTACAGAAGGCAGTAACAAAAATCCTGTTATCTTACAGACCTTGTTCCACAAGAATGCTGAGGAAAATAAAATATTGCACAGGGCTCATAATTGCAATGATGAGTAGCCACATTTTACTGGCACAAATACCGGGTATAGACAGCGTTTATAAAATTACAGACACCATCTCTTCAATGGTCACCGTTGGTGAAATCACCATTACCGGAAATAAAAAAACAAGAGACTTTATCCTGCTCCGGGAGATCCCTTTCAGAACAGGAGAACAATATCCACTCAACGACCTGGTTAAAAAATTTGAAGATGCCCGCCGCCAGCTGATGAACACTTCTCTTTTTCACAACGTACTGGTGGCAGCCAAAAGTGTAGAGGGAAGTACTGTAAATGTAACGGTGGACGTAAAAGAAAGATGGTATCTTTTTCCGGTGCCCTATTTTAAACCGGTTGACAGAAACCTCAATCAATGGATCGTAGAACAAAAAGCCAGTCTGACCCGGGTAAATTTCGGGGCCAAAGTATTGTACAATAATGCTACCGGAAGAAATGATAAATTCAACCTGTACCTCGTAAGCGGGTACACCCGCCAGGTATCATTCAGTTATGACAGACTGTATATAGACAAAGCCCTGAAGTGGGGATTGAAAATAGGTTTTGCCACCGGAAAAAACAGGGAAGTAAATTATAATACCGTTGCTGACAAACAGGTGTTTCTTAAAAATGAAAATGCATTTGTCCGCAGCTTTACTAATGGATACACCGAACTGACCTACCGGCGGGCTATCAAGACCCGGCACAGCTTTGGTATAAGTTATAATACAGAAAAAGTAGTGGATACCCTTGTGAAACTTAACCCGGATTATTTTAAATCAGGACGAAACAGCACTTCCTTTCCCAGTATTTTTTATAACATGAGTTATTTCGACCTGGATTATATTCCTTATCCCACCAAAGGATATGCAGCCCAGGTATCCGTTAGTAAAAGCGGTATCAACAATGCGATCAATATCTGGCAGATAAATGCAAAAGGCTCGGGCACCTGGACGATATTCCCCAAAGTGTTTTTCAACTTGAATTTGTATGGCGCCATCAAACTGCCATTCAAACAACCGTATATCAACCGGCGGTTCCTCGGTTATGGAGAAACGTTTCTGCAGGGTTATGAATACTATGTGGTGGATGGTGTGGCAGGCGGATATATGAAAACCACGCTAACAAGGGAACTGTTGAATTTCAGTATCCGGATACCACCAATGAAAAAAGGAAAAGTAGCAGAGCGGATACCTGTACGCATATTTGGAAAAATGTATGGCAACGCAGGTTATGTGCATAACCCGGAGCCGGGAGAAAACCTGTTGTCCAATAAAATGCTGTACTCCGGTGGATTTGGTATAGACATCCTCACTTTTTATGATGTCACCTTCAAATTGGAATGGACCTTTAACCAGTTGGGCCAAAACGGTATATTTGTTCACCGCAAATCCATCTTCTAAACCAAACAAATGAAGGCAGCCATTTACAGCAGGGTGTTTGAAGACGAACAACAAAAAGATGTGCAGTTGTTTTTTGACGAGCTTTCCATTCAAAAAATTGAACCGGTTATTTTTCAGCAGTTTTTCGAACAGATAAAGGGCACCATCCAATTACCTGCTGACACCAAAATATTTTCCAGTTCTGAAGACCTTACAGAAGACGTGGAATTCATTATCAGCCTTGGCGGAGATGGCACCTTGCTGGATACGATAACGCTGGTAAGGGAAAAAAAGATCTCTATCATGGGGGTCAATTTTGGCCGCCTGGGTTTTTTGGCAAGCATAGGGAGAGGTGAAATGCATAAGGCGTTAAAAGCAATTGCACAAAGAACCTATGTAACAGATGTGCGGACGCTGATCCACATTGATGCCAATATTCCCCTTTTTGGCAATGTACCATATGCCCTGAATGAGTTTTCTATTCATAAGCGGGATGTGGCTTCCATGATCAAGATCCACACGTACCTCAACGGCGAGTTTTTGAATACTTACTGGGCAGACGGGCTGATAGTAGCCACCCCCACAGGCTCAACCGGTTATTCGCTCAGTTGCAACGGACCGGTGGTATTTCCAGATTCGGGTAGTTTTGTAATTACCCCGGTAGCACCGCATAATCTCAATGTTCGCCCGATAATAGTGCCCGATAATAACATCATTTCCTTTGAAATTGAAAGCCGGGCCGACCAGATCATTTGTGCTTTGGATTCCCGAAGAGAGATTGTGAGTAAAGACGTACAACTGGCTGTAAAGAAGGAGAGGTTTGACATCAGCCTGGTGCGCCTCAGCGAAAATAATTTTCTGCAAACCCTGAGGAATAAACTTACCTGGGGACTGGATAAACGGAACTAAACAGCCTCTGAATTATAAGAAAATAGTACTTTTAACGTTCTAAATAAATCCCGGACCATATTTAATAGTTATGATAAGAAAGTACTTTGCCGCTGTTGTCATCATTCTTGCTGCCTTTTTCTCCACCACCTCAATTAAGGCGCAGGAAGCTATCGTGCAGGAAGGTGAATTTGGCTTTGGTGTTGGCGCCGGCCATTATTTTGGAGATTTGAATACCAAAGCCCGCTTAAATACACCAAAAATTGCTGCCACAGCCTTTTTCAGAAAGAATTTTGGAAATTATATAGCCCTGAGAATAGGGGCAAGTTTTGCGCAACTGGGCTATTCAGATCAGTACAATACACATAATCCCTACATGTATGCCCGCAACCTGAGCTTTAACAGCAAAGTGTGGGAACTTACTTTACAGGGCGATTTCAACTTTTTCAGGTTTATGCCCGGAGAGCCACAGTACAGCTTTACCCCGTACATCACTTTTGGCGCCGGCATCTTTAGCTATGATCCCTACGCTTACCTGAAAGGAGTGAAAGTTCCCTTGCGCCCCTTGGGCACAGAAGGCCAGGGAAATGCTTTATATCCCGACAGAAAACAGTACAGTTCCATGGCCATTTGCATTCCTTTTGGCGGTGGTGTAAAATATTCACTGAATGACAGGATCAATATCGGGTTTGAAGTATTACACCGCTTTACAAATACAGACTACCTGGATGATGTAAGTACAACCTATGTTGATCCAAGCATATTTCCGCTGAATGTTGATGGAAGTCCTTCCAATGCCCGCCTGCTTTACGACCGGTCATATGAGCTGGGAGAACCTATTGGTGGCGTTATTGGACGGCAACGGGGACAGAGCAGGCAAAAAGATCAGTTTGTAACAGCGATGTTCCATGTTACCTTCAACCTGCAATCCTACAAATGCCCGACGGCAAAATAACTTATTGAACGAATTGTGCGGTAAAAAAATCACAGGAAGTGATGGGGCTTTACCATTTAATTACTTATTTAGTGGTATCATTAAACCTGTTGAAACATCTTCAGGTCTATCCTGAAAATCAAATTTCTTTAACCAAATTTCATTTACTATGCGCCTGACAAAAGTATTATTCAGTACAATGATGATTGCTGTCTTTGCTTTAGCAACATCTTTTACCACTACCAGCACACCAGCGAAAAAAGCTGCAGGAGACTGGTTTTTTCTTGAAGATAAAAAAGTAGGTTTTGGGGTGGACCATGATGTGATTCATTTTGGAAACTGGAAAGATGACGTTCGCCAGATCAAATTGAAAGTAACAGATGGCCCGTTAAAAATGTACTCCATGAAAGTTTATTTTGATAACGGCACGGTTCAGAATGTAGAGCTTCGCAACCGGTTTGCCCAGGGCTCTGAAAGCCGGGTGATAGATATGGACGGCGGCCTCAGGCATTTGACCAAAATAGAATTCTGGTACGAAACAAAAGGCTTTGCGAGAGGAAGATCAAGGATAGCCGTTTGGGGAAAGAACTAAACGTTTTCTTTTTAAAAAAGCCCGAAGCATGATTTGCTGATTCATCCCGATAGCTTAGCTATCGGGATTGTTTTTTGTACCTTTGAAGCCTTCTCAAAAAAGGATGAACAGACCTCATGTCGCAGCTTTTAGAAAAAATAGATAAAGACCGCCTGCCCTGCCATATTGCCATCATCATGGATGGAAATGGACGCTGGGCAAAAGAAAAGGGAGAAGACCGCCTTTTCGGACATTTTCATGGGGTGGAGAGTGTACGAAATATTGTGGAAGGCTGTGCAGAACTGGGGGTAGGATACCTTACCCTCTATGCTTTTTCCACCGAAAACTGGGACAGGCCCGAATATGAAGTAGTAGGATTGATGGAGTTGCTCGTAAGCACCATACGCAAAGAAGTAGAGAGCCTGGATAAAAACAATATCCGGCTGCACGTTATCGGGGATATGAACATGCTGCCCGAGTATGCCAAAAAAGAGCTGGACGAAGCCCTTGAAATTACCAAAGAAAATACGGGATTGAACCTGATCATGGCGCTGAGCTATAGCGGCCGCTGGGAATTGCTAAATGCTGTAAAAAATATTGCTTACGAAGTAAAGCAGGGACGGCTGCATGTGGAAGAAATAAACCAGGATGTTTTACAGAAGTTCTTGTGTACCAGCGCCTTTCCTGACCCTGAGTTGATGATAAGAACCAGTGGTGAGTACCGGATCAGTAACTTTTTATTATACCAGTTAGCCTATGCAGAACTATATTTTACTAATGTCCGCTGGCCCGATTTTAGAAAAGAAAACCTGTATGAAGCCATACTGGATTACCAGGGCAGGGAACGGAGGTTTGGAAAAACAAGTGAGCAGGTGGAGGAAAAACCGGAAGGGCATATAAGTAAATGAGCCTGATAGGATAATTACGTCATATCTGAACGTTGATACAGCCTGCCTGACCCGATATGACTTATTTGACAGCTTTCCCCCTTTCTTTAACAAAGACTTCAAATATTTACCGTTATTTTGCCGCCTCAACCAAACCGGGGGAGGACTTCGAATAGAATGATTTAGAGCCGATTTCCGGTTTTTCAGACTGACTTTGAACAAACAAACATGCAACAAATTTTACTAAGGTTTAGTGTTACTTTGATAGCTGCAGTTGTATCCGTATTCACTTTACAGGCACAGGAAGATACTCTCAAACCCACATCTATCGACCCCAAATTGCTGGACTGGGAAACAGCCCGTATTCCAAAAGAATATACCATTGCCAATGTGGTGATAACCGGGGTGAAATTTCTTGATACGTCTATTGTTGCATCCATCACCAACCTGTTGCCGGGCGATAAGTTTATGCACCCGGGTGAGGATATTTTTGCCAAAGCCATTGCCAGCTTGTGGAGACAACGTTTCTTTTCCAATGTGCAAGTGTATATCACCCGAATAGAAGACGATAAAGTGTGGGTGGAAATAAATCTGCAGGAACGGCCCCGTCTCGGAAACTTTAAGTTTGTAGGTATCAAAAAATCAGAAGAAGAAGATATACAGGGAAAAATAAACCTTGCCAAGCAAACCATCATTACAGATAATACCCGAAGAGAGCTTACCGAAAAGATCACCAAACATTTTTCAGAAAAAGGATTCCGGAATGTAAAAGTGAGCATTGATGAAAAACCGGATACTTTTTTTGTGAACTCGAATATGATGACCATTTACGTAGATAAAGGCGAAAAGGTCCGCATAGACAATGTTCGCTTTTATGGCAATGAGAACGTGGATGATATCCGGCTGAAAAAACAAATGAAGGGCACCAAGGAAATGACCAAGTTCACCCTGCATTCAGATCCCGAGCCCAGTCCCTATGGCGATACCAAACCTTTTTCTTTCAACCAATACATGAAGGACTGGGGGTTTCTTTCACTCAGCAAAACCAAACGATTACTTGATCCTTACTTCCGGTTTAAATTATTCAGCGCCGCTAAATTTGATCCAAAGAAGTATGAGGAAGATAAAAACAAAGTGCTCGATTATTATAACTCACTTGGCTATCGTGACGCACAGATAGTGGCAGATACACAGCTGAATACCAAAACAGGTAACATGAATGTGGACCTGAGGGTATCTGAAGGGAAACGATATTATTTTGGAAACATATCCTGGAAAGGAAATTCAAAATTCACCGATTCAATACTCAATGTGCTGCTGGGCATCAATAAGGGCGATATTTATAACCTTGGTATCCTCAATAAAAGGTTGGGAAAAGAAGCCTCCCAGGAAGGTGGCGACATCAGTGGTTTATATATGGATGACGGGTACCTGTTCTTTCGGGTGGAGCCGGTAGAAACAGCTGTGTACAATGATACGATCGATCATGAAATAAGGATCATTGAAGGACCACAGGCAAGAATAAAGAATGTAAGCATTGCTGGTAATGAAAAAACAAAGGATTATGTGATACGCCGGGAACTTCGTACCATACCCGGGGAATTATTCAGCAGGGCCGACCTGATACGTTCTCAGCGGGAACTGGCCAATCTTCAATTCTTTAACCAGGAAACAATTGAGCCGGGAGTAGTTCCCAATTCAGACGATGGTACGGTAGATATTAACTGGAAACTGGAGGAAAAATCCTCCGATCAGCTGGAATTATCTGCAGGCTGGGGCGGTGGTGTAGGTCTTACAGGTACACTTGGTGTTACATTCAACAACTTTTCTATCCGCAATATCTGGAAAAAATCTTCCTGGGATCCATTACCTACCGGCGATGGTCAAAAGCTGAGCTTAAGGGTTCAGTCAAACGGTAAAGCATACCAATCATACAGTTTCTCTTTTACCGAGCCCTGGCTCGGAGGGAAGAAAAGGAATTCACTCACCTTTTCACTGAACAAAAGCAATTTCAGAAATGGCCAGTACGATGCGCTTACCGGAAGGGCCGTGTTTAATGATACAACAAAACTTAGCTCTTTCGGAGTAGGCCTGTCATTAGGCAAACAGCTAAAATGGCCGGATGATTTTTTCAGCCTGGTGTACGCCATTAATTTTACTCAATACAAAAGATTGAACTATGGCATCTTTCCGGGAGCAAGTCCCACTGGAACATCCAATATATTAAGTTTCAAAATCGGTTTGCAACGGTCTTCGGTGTTCAACCCGATATATCCAACCAGCGGATCCAGTTTCCTTACCAGCGTTCAGTTTACACCACCCTATTCATTATTTAATCCTGATGTGGCCAAGTCGGCTGATCCTTATAAAAATCCGGAGTATCATAAGTGGAAGTTCAATGCAGAATGGTATGTGCCTATCGGCAAACCAATGGGTGCAGATAAGAACCGCCAGCTGGTATTGAAAATAGCTGCGAAATACGGGTTTCTTGGCCGGTATAATAAGAAGATCGACTACACACCATTTGAGAGATTCCAGGTGGGAGATGCAGGGTTGAGCCAGAATAATTACCTGATCGGGTATGATATTGTGGCCCATCGGGGTTACCCGGTTTATGAATCATCTGACCCTACAGTAAACCCGGATCAGCAAAGTGCACAGAACTTTTTTACCATATTCAATAAATACCAGTTAGAGCTTCGTTTCCCGCTGGTAACCAATCCGAGCAGTACTATTTATGCCTTAACCTTTTTTGAAGCAGCCAACGGCTGGTATAATTATAAAGATTATAACCCCTTCCGGTTGCGCCGCAGCGTGGGGGTAGGTATGCGTTTCTTCCTGCCGATGTTTGGTTTGCTTGGATTTGATTATGGGGTAGGGCTCGACCGCCTGAATTCTGGCCAAACCGGCCTGAAAGGCGCTTCACGGTTTACCTTTATGCTGGGTGTAGAGCCGGATTAATAGTTGTAAATTCAGATCATTAAACATTAATAATACATCTATGAAAAAGATCGTTCTACTCGTATTCGCACTGGGAGCCGGCCTGTTGGCTTTTTCTCAGAAATATGCCATTATTGATACCCGGTACATCCTGGACAAAATGCCGGACTATAAAGAGGCTCAAAAACAGCTGGATGATGTGGCGGCCGGCTGGCAAAAAGATATTGATGGTAAGCAGGTGGAACTGGACAATATGTACAAAAATTACGAAGCCGAGCAGGTAATGCTCAGTGATGAATTAAAGAAAAAAAGGGAAGACCAGCTTTTTAATAAAGAAAAAGAGCTAAGGGATCTGCAGCGCAAACGCTTTGGTTTTGAAGGAGATCTGTTCAAAAAAAGACAGGAATTGATAAAGCCGATACAGGATAAAGTTTATAATGCCGTTCAAAAACTGGCAGTGGTGCGTGGCTATGATTTTGTACTGGACAAAAGTGAAGGAATTACTATTATATTTGCCGACCCTAAACTGGACAAGAGTGAAGATGTGCTGAAAGAACTGGGGATAAAGTAAGTGTTAAAAAAGTTAAAAGCCCGGAGACTAAAACCAGGCAAGGCAACTAACCCACTACTTTAGGAATCATTAAAAAGCAATAATTAAGGCAATTCTTTGCTTGTTGAAGAAGGCCGCGATAAACAAACCAAACAATAATTAAAATTAACGATGAAAAAATTCCTTACAGCAATTGTTCTGGCTACGGGTCTTTTGTTTGCCAACAATGCCAATGCACAAATTAAGATCGGGTACATACGAATTGATGATATGGTAAGTATCATGCCTGAAACAGCTAAAATTGATTCTATGCTGGAACGCTACCAGGCCGATTCTATCAATCCTAAGTATGCACAGATTGTTGCATTATATCAGTACAAAGACAGTGTGTACCGTGACTCATTAAAAACACCTTCTATCGTTCGCAAACAAATCGAAGAAGAATTACCTTCTCTTATTTACCAGATACAAAACTGGCAGCAAATTGTGAACCAGGCATTAGAAGCCAGGCAAAATGAATTGCTGGCCCCTATTTACAGAAAAGTGTATGATGCTGTAAAGCTGGTGGCAAAAGAAAAGGGATACACCCATGTACTATCCAAAGAAGCCTTGCTGGTGGCCCCTGACGGAGACGATATGATAGCAGCAGTGGCCGCAAAATTGAAAGTGCCCATCCCTAAACCGGGAGCTGGCGGAAAATAAATTCAGGACCTGTTTGACAACCCCATTATGATTTGCATAATGGGGTTTATTTTTTTAGGTGGTACCGGCACCGCACTGCTTATTTTTGTGTTATGCAACAGCAAACTCCTATCGGTGTGTTTGATTCCGGGTATGGTGGCCTTACCGTATTAAAGGAAATTGTAAACAAGCTTCCTCAATACGACTATCTCTACCTGGGTGATAATGCCAGGTCGCCCTATGGCAACCGTTCCTTTGAAACAGTTTATAATTATACCCTGCAATGTGTAAAATGGTTTTTTGACCAGGGTTGCTCATTGGTTATTCTTGCCTGCAATACCGCTTCCGCCAAAGCACTGCGAACGATACAACAAAACGATCTGCCTGTTATAGCTCCTGGAAAAAGAGTGCTGGGGGTAATCAGGCCGACAGCAGAAGTGATTGGAAGCTTTTCAGAAACCAATAGTGTTGGGATATTAGCTACCAATGGAACCGTGACTTCTGAATCTTATCCAATGGAGATAGCAAAATTTTCCCCGGACCTGAATGTCTACCAGGAGGCCTGTCCTCTTTGGGTGCCATTGGTAGAGAGTAACGAACACACCAGCCATGGCGCTGATTATTTTATAAAAAAGAACCTGCATAATATTTTTGAAAAAGGAGAGGATATTGATGTGATATTACTTGCCTGTACCCATTACCCGCTGTTGAAAGAAAAAATTGAAGAATACCTGCCTGTGGGGGTAAAGCTGGTTTCCCAGGGTGAAATTGTCGCGGACAGCCTCGCAGATTATCTGCAGCGTCATCCGGAAATGGAAAGCCATTGCAGCAAAAACGGTAAACGGGCATTTTATACCACTGATTCAGCGCAAGATTTTGATAATCACGCCTCTGTATTCTATGGACGGGAAATAAGCTCCCTGCATGTTGACTTGGACAAACAGGCTGTATAGGATCAAAACCTTAAGTTGAAGAACAAACTTTCAGCCTTCCGGCAGCCAGTTTCTGGCTTCGTTCCCCTACCTTTGCCGTCCTTTCATCCCGCCTGGGATTGGAGTGGGTGTGGTGACCTAATCTGAACAGGCGAATTTGAAACTGGTACGCTTCTCCGTACCGCATTTCAAAACCCGCCACGGCGGATAAAAAGTGAAAAAGAAATAAAACAATGAAACGTACATTCCAACCTCATCGCAAGCGTCGTAAAACGGTACACGGTTTTCGTAAGCGTATGGCAACTGCCAATGGCCGTAAAGTACTGGCCAGCCGCCGTGCTAAAGGCCGTAAAAAGCTGACGGTATCTGATGAGAGTAAACTGAAATAAGAGGCTGTTGATAGCTTTGCCTTACCAGGCGAAACGAAGCAGTAAGCTCATTATATTTATAGCTCCGGTAATTTATTATCGGAGTTTTTTTATGTTATGTAATTTAAGGTGGCTGCAAAGAAGACATATACTTTTGGAAGAGCAGAGCGGCTGAAAAGCCGCAAGGCCATTGAATACCTTTTTCGGGAAGGGAAACGGTTTACAATAACTCCTTTCCGGGTTCATTATTGTTTAATGGCAGGTAAGGGATTATTGACCGGAACGGGGGCCAGTACCAGGAATTTTAAAAAAGCGGTTGACAGAAACAGAATAAAACGACTGACAAAGGAGGCATGGCGGCTTCAAAAGAATCCATTGAAAGAGAAACTGGATCAGGCTAACCGGGGGCTTCACCTCTTTTTAATTTACACGGGTAAAGAATTACCGGATTACAAACAAGTGTTTGAGTCTGTAAAAATAATTGCTGATAAATTATACAAACTGGTTGAAGCATAATCATTTTATAAAGAAAATAATAAAGGCAATAGGGTTTGTATTAGTGATACCATTTATTGTCCTGATAAAAATTTACCAATGGGTCATTTCTCCCTGGCTGGGTCCTAAGTGCCGCTACACCCCCACTTGTTCCCATTATGCATCCGAAGCGTTGAAAAAACACGGTATTGTAAAAGGCATGTGGCTGGCTGTAAAGAGAATAAGCCGTTGTCATCCCTGGGGAGGCAGCGGGTATGATCCCGTTCCATGACAATACTACCGGGCATGAGCAGTTTATTTATGGCAGGTTATTGGAGCAGACAATAATTCTGTATCTTGTTTACAAATTTGGGCTTTGATTACGGTCTCTATAATAGAAGATGACAAAAACTACAGGGAAGGTTTGGAGGAGCTGATAAACCGCTCAGCCTACTTTACTATCCTTCACAGCTACTCTTCAGCGGAGCATGCATTACCCCATATTATTCAGCATCCACCGGAAATTGCTATTGTAGATATAAAACTACCGGGAAAAAAAAATGGAGTGGACCTTATTTCAGAAATAAAAATGCAGTCGCCGGAAGTACAGTGCATGGTTTGCTCTTTTTATGATGATAATGAATACGTATTTAATGCATTGAGAAACGGCGCCAGCGGTTATATTTTAAAAGACTCTATGCCGCAGGAGATCATTGACTCTTTAAAAGAACTGCATGATGGTGGAGCTCCAATGAGCAGGTACATTGCCAAAAAGGTAATAAACACTTTTCAGTCGAAGCAAAGCCTGCCCCGGCTTTCTGAACTGTCTGACCGGGAAAACGAGATCTTACAATTGTTGTCAACCGGGTTGGCGGTAAAAGAAGTGGCCGCTAAACTGTATATCAGTGTGCATACCGTTACCAAACACTTAAAGAATATCTATACCAAACTGCACGTTAATAACCGGATAGAAGCTGTAAACCGGCTGAACCATCCCCGCTGACCAGGCCCGGTTTTCAACCCTTTTTATTTTCTGTGTTTAATCATAACTTGTACTGGTCTTTACGAAAGCCTGTTTCAAAACTTAAACGTATTACCACAAACAAAATCAAATGAAAAAAAGCTATTTGTCAATCGCAGCAGTAGCCATTGTAGTTGCAATGTCTTCTTGCGGATCCTCTTCTTCTTTTGACAGCGATGTAAGAAAAATGGCAGACTACCGCTGTAAGGAAAGCAAACTGAAAGCAAAAGATCCCACTGATGAGAAAGCGAAAAAGGAATTGGAAGACCTGAAAAAGGAAATGGATGCCTACCGTGAAAAAATGGCCAAAAAATATGAAGACAAGAAAGGGGATGAGCAAATGAATGCAAAAGCGGAAGTCATTATGAAAGAAGTAATGGATAAATGCAAATAATAAAAAGATAACATAAAAGAAAAACCCTGCTTTTACGGCAGGGTTTTTTATAAAATAACTTGGCGATCGTTAAAACCGTTCAGCCACTTTTTCCCAGTTCACCACATTCCAGAATGCAGCAAGGTAATCAGCTCTTTTGTTCTGATATTTCAGGTAGTAAGCATGCTCCCACACATCCACACCCAACACGGGAGTACCTTTTACTTCAGCCACATCCATCAGGGGGTTGTCCTGGTTGGGGGTAGAAGTGATGGCCAGTTTGCCATCTTCTTTATTCTTTATCAGCCAGGCCCATCCACTTCCAAAGCGGGTCATTCCGGCGACAGCAAATTTTTCTTTAAAAGTATCAAATGAACCAAACGCTGCATTGATCGCATCGGCCAATTTACCAGACGGGGCATTTACCACATCGCTTAGCCCCGGATTTTTCAAACTTTCCCAGAAGAAAGTATGGTTCCAGTGGCCGCCGCCATTATTGCGCACTGCGGCGCTGATGGTACCTGCATGGTCTACCAATTGTTCCAGCGTTTTGTTTTCATGCTCAGTCCCAGCTACTGCTTTATTCAGGTTGTCAACATAAGCCTGGTGGTGCTTGCCATGGTGAATCTGCATGGTCAGTGTGTCGATATACGGCTCCAGTGCATCGTGTGCATACGGGAGAGGTGCTAATGTAAATGCCATAATTTTATTTTAGATTTTTGAGTAAATGATTTTTGATTTGTATCAATAAGGATAACAAAAGTAGTAATAGTGAGTTTAAAAAAAGGTGATACCCGGTGAATTGTTTCTTATTTCGAAAACTACTTTTTCAGGCGGTTCATTTTTTTCCCCTTTTCGGTAAAAGTTTCCACGATACCTCTTGTTTCCAGATCAAGACGGATGGAAATAGTATACCACGGGATCGATTTCTTAAAACCAGGCATTTTCTTCCGGATGATCTTTACTACATCGTCTGTTAATTCAGTAAACTTTTTTCCTTTGCTACCCTTCAGGCTTTGCAGGATAGCTGATTTGACAGGGTCATAAATTGCAGCATCAAATTTTCTTTCCGTGCCGGTAACCGGATGAGTGACAATTGTCTTTTTCGACAACAAAGATTTTGCCATAACTATCTTTTATGTTTAAAAAAATCTTTCATCAGTTGCGCACATTCTTCTTTCATTACACCCCGTATCAGTTCTGTTTTGGGATGAAAAGGCCAGTTGGCAACGGTTATTTTTTTATAGCCGTTCTTTTCATCATCAGCGCCATATACGATCTTATGGATCTTACTCCAGTAAATAGCGCCGGCACACATCAGGCAGGGCTCCACGGTTACATACAAGGTGGCATCAGGTAAATATTTACTGCCAAGTGTGTTAAATGCAGATGTAAGGGCAATCATTTCCGCATGGGCCGTGGGATCATTCAGCCGCTCCGTCATATTATGGCCCCGTGCAATGATCTTTTCATTGACCACTACCACAGCGCCAATGGGAATTTCGTCATCCTCAAAAGCCTTTTTGGCCTCTTTCAACGCCTGCATCATATAGTATTCGTCTGTCATGGAGCGGGGAGTTTTGCCTGATACCGATTGTGTATTCGTAATAGGCCAATCCATTGGTCTAAACGACTACAACACCGGCATTATACCAGAAAATTCCGTTTAATTTAGAAAGCCAATTGGTATAACTTGGTGTAAAATTAGAATTAATGGCAGACATATCCAGCCTGGAAAAAATGCGGCAGTATTTTAACAGCGGCAGCACAAAGCCATTTGCTTTTCGCAAAGAGCAATTAAAAAAGCTGAAACAATCTATCCTCAGCCATGAACAGGATCTGTATGACGCTTTATATACCGACCTGAAAAAAAGCCTTGAAGAAACCTGGGTCACGGAAACCGGCCTGGTGATATCTGAACTTAATGCAGCACTGAAACATCTCCGTAGCTGGATGGAGCCGGACCATAAAAGCACTAACCTGTTGAACCTGCCATCTGGCAGTAAGGTTATCAAAGAACCACTGGGTGTGGTGCTCATCATCGGCCCCTGGAATTATCCATTTCAATTACTTATCAACCCGTTGATCGGAGCTATTGCAGCAGGCAACTGTGTGGTGCTAAAACCCAGCGAGTTTGCGCCAGCCACTGATGCGGTGATGAAAAAGATCATTGAAGAAGTATTCTCAAAAGAATATATTCTTTATGTGCAGGGCGACGGAGCTACAGTGATACCGGAGATGATGAATAATTTTTCTTTCGACCACGTCTTTTATACTGGCAGCACAACAGTGGGCCGTATCATTTATAAAATGGCAGCGGAAAGATTAGTTCCCGTTACACTGGAGCTGGGTGGCAAAAGCCCCTGCGTGGTGGAAGCT
>JBEBIF010000342.1:0-3940 GCA_040080515.1 Chitinophagaceae bacterium
ACTTCTTTCTTCCAGGCTTTACCGCTTTGTCCCCCTTCTTTGGAGGCATCAAATGCTTCGGGCGCAATGCCCTGTTTGTGTGCCCGGCTGATGAGCACATCCAGAAGCTGCCGCATTTTCATATCATCATCTGTTTCCAGTTTGATAATGAACTCTTTTTTATCCAGGTTGATGACGACATGAGAACCTTTGAAATCAAACCGGTTGGTGATCTCTTTGGTTACCACATTCACAGCATTGTCTAATGCCTGTGCATCTACTTTACTTACGATGTCGAAGGAGGGCATGATAGTTTTGGGTTTATAAGTTTATCAGTTCGCTGGTTGATCAGTTCACCAATTCATGAGTTAACAAGTTAACAAGTAAAGCGGGATGGGCAAAAAAAAAGTCCCTCTTAGAAAAGAGGGACGTTTCTTTATATACTACACACACATCGAAAAACCTGCCGGCGGCAGGTTGGCTGTATCCTTTATTATTGGCCGCCCTGCCCTGCCCTGTTCTGCTCATCCTGGGAGGCGCTGTTGCGGCGGCGGGAATTATTTTGTTGGCCGTTTTTTCCAAAGCGATACGTAAAGTTGGCCGTTACCTGGCGAATATCCGGGCGGGCATGGAAGTTGCCATCAATACGGCCATATTGATTCAAGCCTTTAAATTCCTGCCAGGCAAACGGGTCACGGACATTCAACCTTACCGTGCCTTTTCCTTTCATCACCTGTTTTTGCAAACCAAAACTTACCTGGTAGATGGGTTCCATTTCGGTCAGGTTATTAATGCCTTTGTGCCGGTAAAAACCGCTTATTTCCCCGGTGTATCCTTTACCCAAATTAAAGTTGTTGGTAATGTTGACCATGAAAGAAGTAAAGGCCAGGTCAATATTGATGGTATCATAAACGCCTTTGTAATGATTATTAAATACGTTGGTAAAGACATTCGCTGTCCACCATTTGTTTACGGTTACGGGTATGGTAACAGACAGGCCGATGTTGCGGAAACTGGCCACATTATCTACAGTGAGAAAACGGGCCTTGCTGTCGGGATTCAGCGGATCGGGTTTGATGACCTGTGAAATGACATCATCGGTACTGTTATAATTCAGCGTGGTGATGAACTTGCTGTTAAATGCATGGGTGAGTTCAATATTATGGGTGTATTGCGGACGCAGGTAAATATTTCCCTGGCGGTAGGATAAGGAATCCAGAAAATAGATAAAGGGGTTCAGGTCCTGGTAATTGGGCCGGTTGATACGTCGCCCGTAAGAGACAGTGAGACTGTTCTTCTCATTGAGTTTATAACTTACAAATGCGGTCGGGAACAGGTTGGTGGTGTCTCTTTTGAATTTTGTTTGCTGAACCAACTGGTTGCCCAGCTGGTTGCCGTGTGCAATGGTATTCTCTACCCGGAGCCCTGCCTGGAACGACCATTTTTTTACCTGCTTGCTGAAATTGATATATGCTGCATTGATGTTCTCATCATAAATAAAATGATTGGAACGGATGAGGTCTTGTTCCCATTTGCCATTTCTGAGATTTTCATACACAACCTCGTTATCATTCTTGACATAACTGGATTTTACCCCGGCTTCAAACCTTCCGTCTTTTATGGGATGAACATAATCTGCTTTGAAGGTGTAGATATTGATATCTGATGGCAAATGCCCCCGGAGTTGTGAATTACCAGTTTGTTGTAATGCGCCATTGTAATAATCAGTGGTAAGCACCATGTTGGAGGTGTTGCTGTACTTCACATAATCAAGATCTGCCGTAAGTTCTCTGCCGGTGGAATCAAAGCTGTGTTTCCAGTTGAGGTTCACCGTTCCGTTCTTAAACTTTATTCTATTTTCTGTATGGGATACGAGGCGGCTCTCCAGGACACGGTTAGCATCACTCAGGTTGCCGGTAGTAACGGGTGTGGGATGACCGCTAAAGGTGAATCCGCTTACTACAATGCCGAATACATTTCGTTTGTTAGCGTCCCAGTCGAGGCCCAGTTTAAGTGTGTGATTATTATTACCAAATTTGAAACGGGTCTCTGTATTGTTATAGCCGGTGATGGTTTTATTCTCATCGAGGAAACGGTTTTCAAATACCATGAGGTTTCGACCACGGAAATAATTCGGATTATAATTACCAAAGAGGTTGATCTTATTCTTACGCCAGTTAAAGTTGAAACTGTTTTGTGATTTGGGAATAATGTACAGCGCTCCTTCCGGTTTATAAATGCTGGTGGTGATCCCGACCATCACACTGCCATTGAATCCGCCGCTCTTTCCTTTCTTGGTTTTAATATTAATGACACCGGAATTCCCGGAGGCATCATAGCGGGAAGAAGGGTTGGTCATGATCTCTATCTGGTCGAGAGAAGAGGCGGGCATGTTCTTCAATAAATTGGTAAGATCTGCAGCAGAGAGATACGATAATTTTCCATCCAGCATGATGATCACACCTGCTTTTCCCCGCAGGCTGATATTGCCATCATTATCCACACTGATGCCGGGTGATTTTTCGAGTACTTCCAATGCCGTAGCGCCGGCATTGGTGGGTGAGGCATCCACATTCACCACTGTTTTATCGATCTTGGTTTCGATGAATGGTCTTTTAGACACCACCACCACTTCTCCCAATCCTTTTACTACCGGTGCCAGTTGCAGGGCAGCCAGTTGTTTTGTATTCTCTGCGGGAGAAATAGAAAATTTATCACTGTGTTTTTTTTCAAACCCTATGGTGGTTACTGATACGAGGTATTCTCCATCAGCAATATTCTCAAACTCGTAGTTACCTTCTTTGGTAGTAACGGCTGCTTTGGCTAATGCGGAATCTTTTGCTTTGAGCAGTGATACTGTTACTGCGGAAAGGGGTTTACCGGAAGCATCCAGAATGGTTCCGGATATCTTTCCATTTTTGTTTTGGGCTACTGCTGGTAACAGGCAGATAAATAACAGGGCGAAGAGAGTGCTATACTTTCTCATAATTCATGGCTATAGGTTAATGATTCAATCCGGTATAAAATTCAGGGAATATAGATTGTCATAGAAGTGAAATATGACGAGTTTCGTAGTATTCTTGACGAAGGGTAATAATGACTTACCGATACACAAGCGGTAAAAAATAAGGTTGATCACAGATTTAAGGATTAATACGGATGAACACGGATCAGGTCGCCTGCAAGTTTAGGAAAACATAAACTTTCTAAACACCTGTATTAATCTGTGTTCATCCGTATTAATCCTTCAATCCGTGACCAATGGCTATACCTTCATTTATTCGCCTGTCTTTACCCGGTTCTTTTCATCATCTGCACCGCCGGTCTTTCTTTTCTGGTTGTTTCCCATCTTTCCTTTGCTGAAGCGGTAGGTAAATCCAAGAGCCACCTGCCTGCTGTCTCTTCGTTGCTGAAAAGCGGCATCAATAGAACCGAAGCGGCTGGTACCATTAATTTTTTGTGTGAGGAAGATGTCTCTTCCTGATAAACGGAACGTGCCTTTGCCTTTAAATACCTGCTTGCTGATGCCCACTCCCACCTGGCCAAAAGAACGGATCTGGAATACGCCTTCTGTAAGTGGTGATGTGTAGAAGCCGCTCAGCTCTGCACCCCATCCTTTATTAAACTTGAACTGGTTGGTCAGGTTGGCCTGGAAAGTAGTGGCCCCAATTGAAATGTAGTCGCCGTTTACGATCCCTTTGTAATGATTATTATACAGGTTGGTCCACAGGTTAGCGGTCCACCATTTTTTTAGCTGGCCGCCTGCATTTACAGATATGCCAAACTGATCACGACTGGCGATGTTTGATTTTTTTACAAAGGTTTCATTTACATCTGCATGCTGTTCCAGCACATCTTCGATAATATCTGTGGTTTTGTTGTAATTAAGTGTGGTGGTCAAAAATCCTTTGAAAGTATGGCTCAATTCTATGTTGTGTGCAAACTGCGGACTGAGGTTGGG